>JAZDOF010000147.1:0-2907 GCA_043799015.1 Pseudomonadota bacterium
CTCTAGTGGGGAACATCTGCAACGCGGCTCCCTCCGCCGACTCCGCACCGCCGCTCATTACGATGGGTGCGGAAGTGGTCCTGGCGAGCCTCAAGGGAGAGAGGCGGCTTCCGCTCGACGCGTTCTTCCGGGGTCCGGGGATAACGGCCATGGAGCGGGGCGAAATCCTGACGTCGGTGATCGTTCCGCCTCCGCCCCCCGCGACGGGCTGTGCCTACAAGCGCATATCCGCGCGCTGCGGAGTGGACATAGCTGCGGTTTGCGTCGGTGTGACGGCCGGCTTCGATGGGGCCGTCTGTAAGACCGCGAAAATAGTATTGGGAGCCGTGGGTCCGGTTCCCTTGCGTGCCGAAAAGACGGAAGCCCAGGTACTCGGCCGGGAATGGACCGCGGAACTCCTCGGACAGGCGGGAGATCTTGCCGCGGATGAGGCCAGACCCATTTCGGATGTGCGAGCCAGTGCCGAGTGGCGTAAGAGGATGGTGGCCGTACTAACCCGGCGGGCCCTTGAAGAAGCCCTTGATAGGGCGAAAAGGCGTTAGGGCGGGCGGAAAGGAAGAATGATGAAAGAATTCAGCATAGTCGGAAAAGATGTGCCGAGGACCGACGCCCAGGCCAAGGCCAGGGGCTCTGCCCTGTATACGGACGACATGAAGCTGCCGGGGATGCTCCACGGGCGGATACTTAGGAGCCCCACAGCACATGCCCTTATCAAAAACATCGACACCTCCCGGGCCAAGGCCCTTCCCGGAGTTAAGTGCGTAGTCACCGCGGAAGACACGCCCAAGATCAAATACGGCAACTGGAGACTTTTCCCTGATACCCAGGACGAATATCCGTTGGCGGTGGACAAGGTCAGGTTCATCGGGGACGAGGTCGCCGCGGTCGCGGCCATAGATAGGGACACTGCGGAAGAAGCGCTGGCACTAATTGAAGTGGAGTATGAAGAGCTCCCCGCGGTCTATGACGTTGATTCCGCCATGGCTGCGGGTGCGCCGGTCATCCATGACTACTGCCCGACCAACGTAAGCGTAAATCGCAAGATCAAGTACGGAGACGTGCAAAAAGGCTTCGAAGAGTGCGACTACGTCAGGGAAGACACGTTCCTGGTTCACGCGGTGAGTCATGCGTACCTCGAGCCCTGTTCGGCCCTGGCACAAGTCGACTTGGACGGCCGGATCACCTTGTGGACGTCCACCCAGGTGCCGTACATCGTGCAATGCCTCCTGGCCTCCACACTCGGCATGCGAGAGAACGACATCAGGGTGATCAAGCCCTATATGGGCGGCGGATTCGGTGGAAAGATGGAGTTGCGCACATGGGAATACTGTGCCGCTCTTATCGCCAAGAAAACCGGTCGGCCCGTGAAGTTCACGATCAGCCGGGAAGAAGAGTTCCTGGCGGGCAGACGCAGACACGGGATGAAGCTTCAGTCCAAGGTGGGGTTCAAGAAAGATGGAACCCTGGTCGCAAAAGACCTGAAGATTCGTCTCGACGGCGGCGCCTACAATGCCATGGGGCCCACGGCGACCTTCTTGTGCGGCAATTTCGGCGCGATGCTGTACCGCTATCCCAACTATCGCTTTCATGGGGAACACGTCTACACCAACAAACCCCCCGCCAGTGCGATGCGCGGGTTCGGCGCTCCCCAATCGCTGTACGCAACCGAAATTCAGATGAACATCGCCGCGGAAGAATTGGGGATCGACCCCATCGACCTCAGACTGAAGAACGCGCAAGTCAGCGGCGACAAGATCCCCGACGTGGCCACCATTTCCAGTTGCGGATTCATCGAGTCCATTAAGGCCGTCGCGGAAATGAGCGGCTGGAAGGAGAAGCGGAAGAATCTCAAGCCGGGTCACGGTATCGGCATTGGGTGCTACAGTTTCATTTCCGGCGGAGTATTCAACTGGTTCAATACCCAGTATCCTTTTTCCGCTGCTGAGGTCCGCGTGTATTCCGACGGTACCGCGCACCTTCTCACAATGGCCGCGGACATCGGACAGGGTTCGGATACCGTCCTGAAACAGATCCTGGCCGAAGAGCTCGGACTGACCATGGAGGACATCCGGATCACCGCTTCGGACACGGCAATGACTCCTCAAGGGGATTTGGGCTCATGGGGAAGCAGAGTCACGCTGATGGCCGGCAATGCGGTTATGAACGCGGCAAAGAAAATCAAAGAGCAGCTTTTCGGCGCTGTGTCGGCACGCTTCAACCTCAACGTAATCCACGAAATCGAGTGTAAGAACGGGAGGGTTCAGGCCAAATCCCGTCCGGATTACGGCCTTAGCTTCGGAGATGCCGTAGCAATGGTTCAAAAGGCAAACAGAGGGGAACCTCTTGTGGCCCGGGGCTCCTACACGCCCAGGGACAAGGGACTTGTGACCCCTGCCTTCGGGTTTGGCGCTCAGGTGGCCGAAGTCGGGGTGGATCGCGAGACCGGCTTGGTGGAAGTCAAGCACATGTGGACAGCCCACGACTGCGGAACCGTGATTAATCCCAGAAGCGTGGAAGGGCAGCTTGCGGGTTCGATCCAAATGGGACTCGGATACGCTCTCTCCGAGCAATTCGTAATGGAAGACGGAAAGACCCTGAACGCCAATTTCGCGGACTACAAAATGCCGATGGCAATGGATATGCCCCCGAGCGAAGTGGTGCATGTCGATACCTATGAACCGGAAGGCCCCATGGGCGCGAAGGAGGCAGGAGAAGGACTCGCATCACCCACGGCGCCGGCGATTTCCGACGCGGTCTACCATGCCACGGGGTACCGGTGTATGGACTTGCCCATAACCCCTGAGAAGATCCTGAAGGCGTTGGACGAGAAGAAATAGTCAATCGCAATTGTGGTCGCCGGGTTACGGAGGGGCGACCGGAGGTCGCCCCTTACAAGCACGGATATCT
>JAZDOF010000155.1:0-3740 GCA_043799015.1 Pseudomonadota bacterium
AACCGCAATCAGCAGTTCTCTCTCCGAGAACGGCTTGAGTAGAAAACCGTATGGAGCGGTGACCTTGGCCCGCTCTACGGTGGAACCATCCGAGTGCGCCGTAAGGTAAATCACCGGAATATCGCTCTTGGTCGTTATGGCTTGCGCTGCGGAGATGCCGTCCATGTCTCCCGCCAGTTGGACATCCATGATTATGAGGTCCGGCGACGCATCCAGCGCAAGTCGAATAGCCTCAGCACCGGAATGCGCAGGCCCCAGCACCGCATATCCGGCCAGCTCAAGCAAATTGGCGAGGTCGATTGATATGAGAACCTCATCCTCAACTATGAGAATTGTATTGTTCATCGTCGCGTCCCCCTCGCAGGCGTTTGGAATCGCCGGCAATCACTACCTTTCGGCAGCGGAAGCACGGAGCCGACGCATTCACCCGGTCAACCCGCGTAAAACCATGCTCCGTCCGATCCCAGTGTTTACCCGAAAACATCCTGTTACCCCCGCATGGCGAAAGGCGTGTTTATTGGAGCCGTTCCTCCGCATGGACGAAGAAGACGGCTGAAAACCCGCCGGCATGCAGACCGGCGGCGGAACCCATCGATGGTAGCGGCTTCCCTGGACGGTTCGGCCCTGGCCGTGCCGGAAACAAACCGAGCTAGGTCAGAAAATCGAACGGTCCCCGCTGTGGACGGAATCCTCCGGACTGCCGAAAGTAAAAGTTCGGATGAGAGCTTTGAGTCGTTCCAACCCCCGTGGCGATATCTCCGTGATCCTGAATCCCGCGTAAGCCCCCTCCGGAACCTGGGCGACATTCAGGCACTTGGCCCTGAACACCACGGATTCTATCTGAGCATATTCCTTGGGGTGAATGACGAAAGTCCCGACTTCGCCGACGCGGGTTCGAATGTCCATAATTCCTACGTATGTTTCCGTAACATCTCGGACTTTTCCCACTTGCCGCTCACTGCCTCGATCATAAATCGGTATTGGGAACATTAGGTAGTAGCCCGAAGAAGAGCCGATCGCTTGGCCGTTCGTAGCCCCCCGCTCCTCGTCGGAGTTTCCGGGGTTTTCCCGCGTCCCGCACTGGGGACATTGTTCGGGTACATAAGTCTCTATGTTCCCACAGGCCGCGCACATCCACGGCGGCTCGACCTCCACAGCGCTCTCGAATGCCTTTGCTTCCGCCATGATTTGCTCCAGGTCCCACTTGCCCAGAGTATCCCGAAGGTCCACGGTGGAATCGAACTCCTCCATGCGCCGTTCAATATCGTCGTTGTTGATGAGCCCGGCCTTCATCAATTGGTCGAAAAGATGCTGAAGACCTTTTGCGGACAACCTGTATTTTCGCATCAATTCGTCGTCTTTCAACCCGGCCCGCAAATCGTTGACCGCGGTGGACGCGTTGATCGATCTTACCGTCGGCTGTTGCGGTCTCGGCTGCCTCTTGATCTCCCAGCGCGGGCCTTCCTCTGTATCGGCCCCTATCGCCGCCTGCTGCATAAAGCCGGGCATACGACGATTCAGCTCTTCAAACGTAATCAGCCCGGACTGCGTGAACTTCTTGAACAGACTCTGGAGCCCCTTTGAGGACAACTGATACTTAGCCATGAGGTCCGTGTCCATCATCCCGGTACGGACATCCCTCAGCGCCTCGCGGATGCGTATCTGTCGCTTCGCCACAAATATCCTCCCGGGTGAAAAAACCGGTCGGGCCAACAATCGGTATTAACAATCAGACCACTATCCGTGGGTTGCCGGCCTGAAAGCGCGTGGCTGATGCAAACCGGTTCAGCGTGGAGCCTTCAAGGCGTGGGGCTTGTGACGACGGACCGGTATCAGAAGCAAAAAGAATAGGCAAGATACGTGCCACGTACAATCCGATCGCGCCGTGTAGGCCTCATGTCGTAGGAACATCCTCCAAGCTCATCGACGGGCCGATCCGCGGGATATCGTCCCCTTGGCCCCACGAGCCGCTGCTTCCGTTTTCACGTCTCCGTCGGTCCCGCCTTGACGGCCTGGAAGCTGGGATATGGGCACACTTGAAGAGTGCGTCGGGTTCGGAGGTATTTCCCTACCGTAGTGCTGCTGAAACCGTTAAGAAATCACACAACCACCCCGGAATGATATTTAACATCTTGATATTGTTGCGTGGCGCACTGTTTGTTTTTCACTCAGGGTGTTTGACCGGCACACAGATTGTTCACCTACGCCGGCTGGACGGAAACCGTTTCCGTCAACACCAAGCATACCACGAAGACCTTCACCACGACAACCCACTCTTACCCCGGAATCTCCAGGGTACGCCCCGGGCCTTAAGCCGGCCGTATCATTAATTTCGGCAACCGCTAAAAGTTGATTCCTTCTTTTTCCCTTGGAGACTTTCATTGTTCCCAGTTGCGGGTTCCGCTCTCCATCACCGGCGCACGAAGACGATCGCAGATTCGTTTTCCTCGATCATACGCCATTCCGACGACGCCGAAAAATAGATCGAGGGTTCGGCCCAGCCCTTTTCAACAACCGCAGCGGAGATGTAGGTCTTCCGGGCGAGTTCCAAGGGGGACCGGGGTCCTATGCCGTTGTCCCAGCGTTCGGGCATAGGCGCCGGGTCGGTGCGCGAGCGGACGATCAGTTCACGCACGGGGTCCCATGCGCCCAATCTGCCGCGGGGGTCCATTCCTACGGCGAGCCTGGCGGGACATTGCCCGGCCAAGAGATACAAGCCCAGGGTTCGGACGCGGTAAAGCGCGCCCAGGTTTCCGTGAAAGAAAAGCCTTGGCTTGCGATCGTAAAGATCGGAGGAACGACAAAGGCCTAACAGATACCCCGGCCCGCGTAGGGTCTCCAAGGTGCTCGGGCTCCATGATTCACGGTCGTCAAAAAAGCGTCCGTTACGGAACCAGCTCTGAAGGTATCCCTTGGAGTGAAACGTTTGCACTTCGTGCCCCAGGGAGATAACCGAAGCTCCGATGCAGAGGATTACCAGACACATGCGATACGGCCGGCTTGATGGGGCTTGGGTGAGGGTTGCCAACCTCAAGAACAGGAATACGAAGAGCACGACGAACGCGGGGACTGCGCGAAAAGGAAACCTGAACGCGTTCAAGAGAGGCATTTCGGACATAGCCGCGGCCAAGCCGAATTCCTGTGGGGACAAGATGATCACGAAGACCGCGCAGCCAATGATCAGGGGAGCGACGGTCCGATTCAAGACCAACCCCGGGTCCTTCAATAGGGCCACCGTTACGAACCAAGCGGGAACCGCGCCGAAAGACACTATGATGTTCCCGAGGAGCCGGGCCGAATCGTAATACACCGGCCAAAGAGCATAAGTGTTGGGGAAGAATAGGCCGACATATGCCTGAAACGGGACGGAAAACAGACCCCAACTTTCCGGAACCACTCGGCGACCGTAAAACCGATAGACCTCGGAGGCGCTCCACAGTAGAGGCCCCACAACCAAACAAAAGAAAACAGCCACCGGAATCGATCCTACAAGAAGCCTTCGAAGGTTGTACGGCCCGGAGGCTGGTGAGGACGCGAGACAGAAGGCTATGGACGCCCCTCCGTACAATGCGGGATTCGGGGCCCCTGAGAAGAAGAGACAGTACAACATGAATGCCGTCTGAACCTGTCCGACCGCGGTATCTTTCTTCGTTTCGGCCTTCCCGATCCTGATGAACCCCGCAATTATCCACGGGAGGAAGGCGTAAGGTAAAGTCAAGGGCATCCAGGTGGCCGCCCAA
>JAZDOF010000237.1:0-4010 GCA_043799015.1 Pseudomonadota bacterium
CATTCGTCCAAAAAACCGGCCAGCCGCTGGTAGTCCATGTAGGTCGAGGAGGACCGTATGGCCTTGATGGATTCCGCTCCGGTCTCGAGGTCTTTGCCGGTAACCGATCCGTCCCGGATTTTGGTGAGGAACGGCTTAATCCTGTCCATCACCTCATTAGCGTACGAAATGAAAATCTCGACTATTTCCCTGTCTGTTTCCTCGCCTATGATGTCAAATTGACCGAGAAGATCGTCACCGGCTGCGGACGACGTCTCAACCGCCGCCTCCGCCGACATATCGGAGACCGGAGTAAACGGCTCTTCGCCCGTTTCACGTCCAAATATCCCATCGAACTCATTGAGGAGTTCGTCGTCCACGTCTCCCAACATGGACCTATCATCGTCCCTACCCTCCGAAATCGACGGCTTCCGGGGGTGAACCGGCGGGCGGACAAAATCCAGGATCGAACGTGCAAGCGAATCCGTCATCCCTTGTATATGGGCAAGTGCATGCAGGTCGGTTTGAGCCAAATGATCCAATGAAACGAATCCCGCAGCGTAGATCCTATGGATGAGAGAATGATCCAGACTCCCTATCTTTGCGAGCTCCGAATGAAACGCCGTCCATTCGGGGACCTGATCGACGATCGTTTCCCCCTCTTGGTCAAGTCCCGCGTCAGGTTCATCAACACCCACGCCGCCTGCATCGTCCTCGAACACTTCCTCGGTCGAAGGCTCGCCGGACTCCATTGAAACAAAGGCACTGGAAGGGTAGAACGACTGCAAGTCAAGGAGAAGTGATCTGAGATCGCCGGCTTCCCCTGGATTGATCGGGCCCGACGTCCCTTCATACGACCGCAACCTGGATTCCATTGCCTCCAGGATACCCGCGGGTTCGCCCATTCCCAGCAGTTCCAACGCTTCGCTAAGGTCGGTTACGGTTCCAAGGAGGGTGGGCAACACCTCTTCAATATCGAGCCCGTCCTCGAGATCGTCAAGATACAATGATATCTTGAGCACCTGAGGTATCGTGTCGTCCAGGCTGTTAACCTCTCGATGATCAGTCGCCTCCGGACCGTAGGGCTCCAACTCGGGGCCTTCCGCATCGGATCCGGTGTCGGGACTATCCAAGTCCTCCTGTTCCAAGACCGGGGTAAAGAGGTCCGCAGCCATCAAATCCGAACCCTCTTCGACCGACGCTTCCTCGGTTGCTGCCCCGAATGCCGCCTCATCCGCTTCAACACCCGGTCCGAGGTATTCCGCGTCACCGAAGATGTCGCTCTCGCCGGTGTCGGTCACATGTTCCGATAGATCCTCCGAGTCCGGCATCTCTTGGAAATCGTCGACCTGAAACTCGTCGTCTATCATCCTTTCAACTTCGGAAATGATTTCACCGGTATCCGTTTCAGAGGCCGGGATATCCTCTTCTTCGTCAAATTCGGAGGCCCCTGGGGCCGGCAGGAACGACTCGGGTTCGATGGATCCCGCAATGGTCGGCCGTTCGGGCATTTCCCCGGCCAAAAAGGAGGATAGTTCCGACATCAGCGCGGAGATGTCGCTCTGCTCCTTTCGGAATTCGGTGACTTCGACTATGAGCGCGGCAATTCTATCTTTAGCCCGAAACAGGAATTCCATGAGCTCGGGAGTAAGTTCCATCGCTCCGGCGCGCACTCGGTCCAGAAGGGTTTCAAGGCCGTGGGTGAGAGTGCTCGTTCTTTCAAGCCCGATGTATTCCGCGGATCCCTTTATGGAATGGGCAGCGCGGAAAATAGTGTCCAGCAGTTCCGGCGACTTGCCCTCTTCCTCAAGACGAATCAGGCTGTTCTCCATTTCGTCCAAGAGCTCGCGGGCCTCAGCGCTGTAATCTTGAAGGATTTCGGTGTCGATCATTTCATTACCTCCAGCATCGGCCGATCCCCTGGTCCGGTCCGCTATCGACGGTCATTGGAGCCGCCGCGGCGATCGTACTACGATGCGTCACTCAGATGCGGGGGCGTCGGCACTAGGTGACGAGACCGGCGCCAACACCGGCCCACGCTCCTGTTTTCACGGTGCCGAAAGGCCCGAGCAGTTCCGACGCCCAGCCGGAACGGGGCTCCGTCAGGGGCTTTAGAGACATCATCCCGCTACCTTGGTCAGTGTTTCTTGTCGGCGTCCGGACCGTACCGAACCACCCGTATCCCGTCAAAATAGGTCTGATAGTAATCAAAGTCTTGGAGGACCGCGCTGAGCATGTTGAGTTCCTGTTGTACCAGATCCAGTCGTTTCTTTAATTCATCCATCGAAAGAGCTTCCGTATCGGCTCCCGGCATGCACTGTACGCCTTTCAATACGGAAAGCGAGTTGCCCACCTTCGTGCCGGCCAAGAGCAGGACTTCCTGGTAGTTGACGGCTATATCGTTGATAATTGCCGCGAGCCGCCCCGTGTCCCCTTCCAGATGCTTCGGGGCTTCCACGTTTAGATTCCCGCGTGCTATCTCCTGTGCGGTCCGGATCAACGGATCGAGTTGCGTGAGCGGCAGTCGCCGTAACCGGAACGCAATAATGCCGAAGCCGGCCACCATGAGGCAGAGGAGCAGATATAGCTTGAGCACCACATGCGGCACGCGGACGGTAGGCCCGGGGTTTTCCTTCGCCTCTTCTCCGCCGGCCCCGGTCGGGGGGGCCTGTCGTCCTTCGTCCCGGTTTTCCACCGCCGGGGGGCTTAAATCGTAAATCAGCCTAATGTTCAGGGCCGTCGCGGCGATAGCCAGAACAACGAACACGACCGATAGCCTTTTGCCTAACATGTTCACTTTGTATTTGCCGGGGCGATCCCGACCAGACTCCTTCTCGCCTTGTTTCCGGAACCCGGAAAATGGTCGGCACTAAATCAGCCGCCAAGTTACGGCACAATCATTTCCAACAATCCGGCATCATCCGTGAGCACCGGCCGGAGAGTAAGGCATGCGTCCGACGACCGCAACGGCACGTCCGATCATGTATCGGACGAAGCCCTGACACCACTTCCGCCATAAAGGGATGATCTCGGCCGAGTCCCTATCGGAGCGGCGGTGAGGAACCACCGGACACGGTCGTCCCGTTCCGGCAGGCGTCGCCTGAACGACGGGCACAGGAACCTCCTGTTCCCCTCATCGGCGCCCATCCCCCCTAATGTCTGCGGGGCCACATGGGCCTGGTGCCCCGTGCAACCGATCAACGGGTTCGGACGGGCCTCCGCGATAGGAAATCCGAATTGGGCCCCGCGGCCTAGCCATTACTCCCCGATGATCCTTGATATCGCATCGCTCAACGACAGTGGATCAGCCTTGTTTAGAAACCCTATCGCTCCTAGGTTTTGCGCTTCCGCCTTGTACTTCTCATCCTTGAGAATGGTCAAGAAAACGATTTTCGCGTCGGGGTCCTCGCTCATGATGGCCCTTGCGGCGGTTATACCGTCCATGTCCCGCATGGTGATGTCCATGGTCACCACGTCCGGTTTGAGGTCCCGATACAATTCAACGGCCTCGGTCCCACTTTTTGCTTCGCCGACGACAACGTGACCTTGACCTTGAAGTTCCTGAACGATCCGCTTTCGCATAAAACCCGAATCGTCCACTACTAGGACCCTCATACCCATACTTCACCTCTCTGGCTTCCGGGAAGCCGATCTAAATCCCGCCGTTGCCGGTACACGGCCGGCACGGCATGAAAGGATGAGTCGCACGTTCAATTCGGGCGTCACCAGCATGGCCCGGGAACTCTTGTCGGCAGTCCGGGTCCGTCCAGGCCCGCTTTCCCATCGTGAACATCCCGCCTAAATCGAACCGCGCCGGTGCTGCTCGCTGGAAGCCCCGTTTTTTCAACGGACTGGACGGTTCAGTCCGCAAAGCGCGTTCATTTCCGCTAGACGTTGATCTTGAACTGCCGAACGAGCTCCTCCAGCCTGTCGGCGGCACCTTGAAGGTGTCCGGTGGTCGTTGACGCGGCCTGGGCACCCTGTGCGTTTCTCGATGCAACATCGGCCATTTCGGACATGATCTGTTTGAG
>JAZDOF010000266.1:0-6326 GCA_043799015.1 Pseudomonadota bacterium
GACCGATTCTTTCGCGTACCGGGCCAGGGCGGCGATTCAGGCGTCGGACTCGGGTTGTCCATCGTGCAGGAAATCGTAGCCGCTCATGGAGGCGGCGTGGACGTGGAAAGCCGTGAAGGGGAAGGAAGCAAGTTCACCTTCTCCCTGAAACGTGCGGATCACTTGTCTCAGGAGGAACCCAACATATGATCGACTTGGTATACATCATCGGTTTGACCGCATTTTTCGCGGCGTGCGTCCTCTATGTCTCCTTTTGCGAAAGGATATGAACAATGTTCGACATCTTCGTCGGCCTTGTCGGAGTCGCCTTAATCGTCTACCTCTTCGTGTCCGTTTTAAGGCCGGAAAAATTCTAACGGAGGTGTAAGCTCATGGACCCCTACGATCAACTGCAACTTGAGCTTTTCATCATAGTGTTGTTGCTGCTTACCAAGCCCATGGGCCTGTACCTATGCCGGGTACTCGCGACGGACGGTAAGACGGTCTTGGACCCGGTACTCCGTCCCGTGGAACGATTGCTGTACCGATGTCTCGGAGTCGACCCCGGCAAGGAACAGGATTGGCGTCAATACACCGTTTCTCTCATAGGGTTCAGTCTTGTCGGAGCCTTGTTCACATACGGCATTCTGAGGCTCCAACATCTGCTTCCCCTTAACCCGCAAGGCTTCGGCCCTCTCTCGGACCACCTCGCGTTCAATACCGCGGTAAGTTTCGTCACCAACACGAATTGGCAAAGCTATGGGGGCGAGACCACCATGTCCTATTTCTCCCAAATGGTAGGACTGAGTCTTCACAATTTCACGTCCGCCTCGGTGGGCATTGCCGTGGCCGCAGCACTGGTGAGGGCCATCGCAGCCCATTCCGGCAAGGGCATCGGCAATTTCTGGGTGGACGTGATCCGGACCAACCTTTACCTGCTCCTCCCCATGTGTATCGGGTTCGCGCTGTTCTTGGTCTCGCAGGGAATGATCCAGAACTTCAAACCTTACGTTACCGAGCATCTCCTGGAGCCGACAACGGTCCAGAGTCCCAAGAAGGGGCCTAATGGTCAAGACCTAACCGACGCGCACGGGCGGCCCTTGTTGGAGCAAAAGGAGATCCTCGCTCGGTCCATCCCCCAAGGCCCCATGGCCTCTCAGGTCGCCATCAAGATGCTGGGAACCAATGGGGGCGGATTCATGAACGCGAATGCGTCTCACCCCTACGAGAACCCCACGCCCCTGTCCAATTTCCTGCAGATGCTGTCCATTTTCCTAATACCAAGCGGTCTTACCTACTATCTGGGTCGCACGGTAAAGAACCAACGACATGGTTGGTCCGTTTGGTGCGTCATGGCCGTCCTGTTCTTAGTCGGCTTCCTCGCCTGCTATTGGGCCGAATCCATGGGTAACCCGAGGCTTCACTCCCTGGGCGTAGATCCCGCGGGCGGTAACATGGAAGGCAAAGAAGTGCGGTTCGGAATCGTCGGGTCCGTAATGTTCGCGGTGATTACCACTGCCGCATCATGCGGCGCCGTGAACGCCATGCATGATTCCTTCACTCCCTTGGGAGGGTTGATTCCGCTGCTCAACATACAGTTGGGAGAGGTAATATTCGGCGGTGTCGGTGCGGGCCTGTACGGCATGCTGGTATTTGTGGTCCTGTCCGTGTTTCTTGCCGGACTGATGATCGGTCGCACCCCCGAGTATCTCGGAAAGAAAATCGAATCCTACGACGTCAAAATGAGCGTGATGTTCGTCATGGTTCCCGTGATCACCGTCCTTGGTTTTACCGCTTGGGCTGCGGTGAGCGGTTGGGGTGCCGCGGGCTTGAAGAACCTTGGGCCGCACGGACTAAGTGAAATGCTCTACGCATATTCGTCCGCGGCGGGGAACAACGGCAGTGCCTTCGCCGGGCTGACCTCGGATACCTATTGGTACAACACCACGTTGGGGATCGCGATGCTTCTGGGGCGTTTCTTCATGATCATTCCCCTGTTGGCCTTGGCGGGAAATCTTGTAAAGAAGAAAGTTGTGCCTCCCGGGCCAGGGAGCTTTCCCGTCTCCGGCCCTACTTTCATTCTTATTCTTTTGGCGACGGTCTTTATCGTCGGTGCTCTGACTTTCTTTCCCGCGTTGTCGCTGGGCCCCATAGTCGAGCACTTTTTGATGACCGGCTCCGGCATAGCCTATTAACGAGGGGGCATTACCATGGCTCGCAAAGCTGCCGCTCTTTTTGACCGTCAGATAGTTTTACAGGCGGTTCTTGAGTCCTTCAAGAAACTAAACCCAAGAACCATGGCTCGTAATCCGGTGATGTTCGTTACTGAAATCGGAGCGGCAATAAGCACCGCCGCAATAGCCTCCATGCCGCAGGGAGAATCCTTGGTCTTCACCGGCCAAATAGCGTTATGGCTCTGGTTTACCGTGCTCTTCGCAAATTTTGCCGAAGCTCTTGCCGAGGGACGGGGCAAAGCCCAGGCGGACGCTCTCAGAAAGACCCGCACCGCCACCATGGCCAATCTGCTCCGTAAGGACGGCTTGGTGGATCAGAAGATCGCCGCGGACAAATTACGGAAGGATGATGTCGTGGCAGTGTCTGCTGGGGAAATCATTCCAGCGGACGGCGAGGTCATCGACGGCGTGGCGTCGGTGGATGAATCAGCCATCACCGGCGAATCGGCCCCCGTGATTCGCGAGGCCGGTGGAGACCGCAGCGCCGTAACCGGAGGGACAAGAGTTCTGTCCGACCGTTTGGTGGTCCGGGTAACCGCCGATCCGGGCGAGAGTTTCCTGGATCACATGATCAGCCTCGTGGAAGGAGCACAGCGGCAGAAGACACCAAATGAAACAGCGTTGACGATCCTTCTTTCCGCATTGACCATAATATTCTTAACCGTGGTAATCACCCTGAAATTCTTGGGGTTATACTCGGGGGTATCCTTTTCCATCACCACACTAACAGCCTTGCTGGTTTGTTTGATTCCCACCACCATCGGCGGTCTTCTTAACGCCATAGGGATTGCGGGAATCGACAGACTGATACGCCGCAACGTACTCGCCATGAGCGGACGCGCGGTGGAAGCGGCCGGAGACGTCGACGTCCTGCTGCTGGATAAGACGGGTACCATAACGCTGGGAGACCGTCAGGCAACCGAGTTCATCCCGGCTTCCGGTGTCACCGAGGAAGAGGTCGCTGACGCTGCCCAATGGGCCTCCTTGGCGGACGAAACGCCGGAAGGCCGGAGCATAGTGGTGCTTGCCAAGACGTACGGGCTCCGTGCAAGGTCCGTTTCCGACATAAACAAGGCCGAGTTTATCCCCTTCAGTGCCCGCACTCGCATGAGCGGAGTGGACATCAACGGCAGGTCGATCCGTAAAGGCGCGCCTGATGCGGTTGCCGCGATCGTCGGAGGGACATTACCCAAGGATGTAGCCGATATCGTGGACAGAATCGCATCGGCTGGAGGTACGCCCTTGGTAGTGGCCGACACGGGCCGGGTCGTAGGGGCGATTAATCTTAAGGATATCGTCAAGGGCGGCTTGAGGGACCGTTTTGAGCGACTGCGCTCCATGGGGATCAAGGTAGTCATGATTACCGGCGATAACCGGGTGACCGCGAGCGCCATAGCAAAAGAAGCAGGGATCGACTCCTTCCTTGCCGAAGCCCGTCCGGAAGACAAACTGGCCCTGATCAGGAAGGAGCAGGCGGCCGGGTTGCTCGTGGCCATGACCGGCGACGGCACCAACGACGCTCCGGCCCTGGCCCAAGCGGATGTGGGGGTGGCCATGAACAGCGGCACCCAAGCGGCCAAGGAAGCCGGGAACATGGTCGACCTGGACTCCAACCCGACCAAGCTCATAGAGATAGTGGAAATAGGCAAACAACTTCTTATGACGAGGGGTGCGCTGACCACTTTCAGCATTGCCAACGACGTCGCGAAGTACTTCGCCATAATACCCGCGATGTTGATGGGCGTGTTTCCCGTGATGGCCCCGATGAACATCATGGCTCTGCATTCGCCCCAAAGTGCGATTCTTAGCGCCGTGATATTCAATGCCCTTATCATCGTCGCGTTGGTGCCGCTGGCGCTTAAGGGCGTTCGGTTCAGACCATTGAAAGCGGTGGTGCTCTTGAGACGCAACTTGCTGGTATACGGCCTGGGCGGCCTGGTGGCCCCCTTCGTAGGCATTAAGGTCATTGACCTTGCCTTGTCCACCCTCATCACGCTCTAGTGGAGGAGCACTGCCATGAGCGAATTACTAAAAGAACTAAGGATTTCCATAACGGCGGTATTGTGCCTGGCCCTGCTCTTGTGCGGTTTGTATCCCGCACTGGTGTGGACCGCCGCACAGATTCTGTTCCCTCACCAAGCCAACGGTTCGCTTATCACGGTGGACGGTAAGGTAGTTGGATCCGAACTCGTGGGCCAAGACTTCAAGGCTGCCAAGTACTTTCACCCCAGGCCTTCCGCTGCCGGGGACGGATACGACCCCGCCGGCTCGGGGGGAAGCAATCTGGGTCCCATTTCGAGAAGCCTGTTGGATTCCGTGAAGAACAGAGTTGACCTCTATCGGTCGGAAAACAACCTGCCGGCAGGAACTCCGGTCCCGGTGGAGGCGGTTACCGCCTCCGCCTCGGGGCTGGACCCGCACATCAGCCTTGCCGATGCGGACCGGCAGGCGCCGCGTGTGGCCGGAGCACGGGGTGTCGGCGTAGATGCGGTCAAGCGAATGGTCGAGACGCACACGGAGGGGCGTGACTTGGGCATCTTCGGCCAGGAGCGGGTCAACGTATTGAGGCTGAATTCGGCATTGGACGGAAGACCGTGAAAGAGATCCTACAGGGCGGAAATCGTGCCGACTCTTTCCTGCGGATGATTCGCCGCGCCCGGCGCGGGCGCCTGAAGGTCTATCTGGGATATGGGGCCGGGGTGGGAAAGACCTATCAGATGCTGATCGAAGGTCACCGCCTCAAGGCTGAAGGCATCGACGTGGTAGTCGGCCTGGTAGAGACTCACGGCCGGACCGAGACGGCTCGGTTGCTCGAGGGATTGGATATTATACCGAAACGTCAAGAGGAGTATCGCAATGTTTTGCTGGAAGAAATGGATGTCGATGCCGTCTTGGCACGCGCTCCTCATGTCGCCCTGATTGACGAGCTGGCGCACACCAATGCGCCGGGAAGTCGAAACGGGAAGCGATACCAGGACGTCTTCGACATACTTGCCGCGGGGATTCACGTTATCACCACACTGAACGTTCAGCACTTGGAGAGCCTGTACGATACGGTAGAAAAGGCCCTCACTGTAAAGGTCCGCGAGCGCATACCCGATAACGTCGTGGCCGAAGCCGATGAAATCGTGAACATAGATTTGAGTCCTGAAGACCTGCGCCGGCGGTTGATTGAGGGCAAGATATACCCGGCGGAAAGAATACGAACAGCGCTAAGCCATTTCTTCACGGATTCCAACCTGGAGACGCTTCGGGAACTCACGCTCCGGGAACTCGCGTCCTACATCGACTTGAAACGACGCGAGCACATCGAGGAAGGCGAACTCGGGGCGCCGGACCAGGTCGTCGTGTGCTTGAGCTCCCGCGGACCCAACAGCGAAACGTTGCTCCGCTATGCTTCTCGTTTGGCAGGCAGACTCAACCGCAATTGGTATGCCATATACGTTCAGACGCCGTCGGAGAGTCCTGCCGTGGTCGATTCCCATACCCAAGCCGTCCTGTCCGACACGCTGACACTTGCCAAACAACTGGGAGCAATGGTGTTCACGTACAAGAGCGAGGACGTGCCGGAGACCATTTTGCGTTTTGCAAAGGAATATAGAGTGGGCCACATCGTAATCGGCAGTCCTGGACCGATATCGCTGTGGAAGAGGCTCACCGGGGGCAAGTCCGTTGTCGAGCGAATAATCGACAAAGCCTCAGGAATGACCGTGGTCGTCATGGACACCCGCAGACATGACGGCCCTTACGATGCCGGAAAGGCCCGGATTTCCGCGGCACACTCGATCGCGACCCATGATTCCTCCGGTCCGATTCATCATTTGCGTCTCGGTTCCTTGCTCAGCGACAACCGGATCCTCGTATGGCGCTCCCCGGTTTCAAAGGAATCAGCACTCCGCGAACTGGTCGAATCAGCCGACAATGGCGGTATAGGCGACCCCGCCGCGGTACTGGCCGATCTCCTGAAGCGGGAAACGGAATCCTCAACCTTCTTCAACGAAGGCGTCGCTTTCCCTCATGTGCGGCTGAACGCCGCGGTCGGACCGCTGATCGCCCTGGGAATAGCCAAGCAGGGGATCTCGGACTCGCCGGCGGACAGACCCGTGGAATTGG
>JAZDOF010000299.1:0-2428 GCA_043799015.1 Pseudomonadota bacterium
TCTGATAAGTCAAGATCGATTCTAGCGGTCCGAGTCCTTGTCTTCCCCCGACTCCTTTTCGAATTCCTTCCAGAATTTGCTTTCACATTCTTGAACGCACGAGGCGTACATCCGCGCCCCGGCCGAAGTGCCGTTGCGGTAACGACCGCAATTATCCAGGCAGTTCTTGCGCTGCGTTGATGCGTCGGGCCCGCTTTGCAGGTCTTGGGGTACCATAGCCGTTATGAGGACGACGGCAATTAGGGCTGATAGCGGCAGCAAAGCTCTCTTCATGGTCATCTCCATAGGTTTTTTCGATTGAGTGCGAGTATGTTCGAATCCATCCGGAAAGTGAGGGGCCCTACCGCAACGATGCGTTACGGCGTATCGGCGTAGGCGTGTTCTCCACTCCCGGCCCGATCAGGTATGGTGAAAAAGAATGTGGACCCTTGACCCGGGGTTGATTCGACCCAAATGCGGCCGCCGTGTCGCTCCACGATTCTCTTGCAGCCGGCCAAACCGATGCCCGTGCCGGGCCGGTCGGACGTGACGGAAACTCTCTGGAACAACCGGAATATCTGATCAAAATGTTCCTCTGCTATGCCCGCCCCGTTATCCTTTACGTAAAAGTGATATTCTCCGGAAAAATGGGCTACCCCCATGTGTATTTTAGGCGGACCGGTGCCGGCGAATTTCACTGCGTTGCTGACAAGGTTCTGAAAAAGTTGAACCATCAAGGAATGGTCGCCGACAATTGTGGGCATGGGGTCCCTGGTGACCGAGGCGTTACCGGCCGATAGGACCTGGTCGAGGTTGGATAATGCCTCATGCACGACCGCTTCACAATCAATGGTGGTAAAACCGGAGGATTCGCTCCCAAGTCTTGCATAGGACAGTAGGCTCCGAATCAACGTATCCATTCGCTGTGCGGCACCGAGCGCCTGTTCGATATATTTCTCCCCATCGGTATCAAGTTTGCCTTTATAGCACCGATTTAGGAGCTTGAGGTAGGCGGAGACCGCTATAAGCGGTTCCCTGAGATCATGGGCCGCTATGTACGCAAACTGCTCAAGGTCACGGTTGCTGCGCTCCAGATCGGCCGAGCGTTCTCGGAGCATTTTTTCCGTCCGCTTAAGCTCAGTCAAATTCTGCGTTATGGTGGCAATTCCTACCGGCTTTCCGGTGTCGTCGGTGAGGAGGGACAAGCTCACCAGCACCGGTACGATCTCTCCTGACCTCGTCCAACGAAGGGCTTCCACATTTCGCACCGACTCCCCTCGCTTACACCTTTCCTGCAATTCGTCCACGCGATCATGTCGCTCCGGAGGGACGATGGTCTTGATGGACTTCCCGATGAGTTCATCGCGCGTCCAGCCGAAGATACGCTCTGCGGCTTCGTTAAGATCCACGATGGTCCCATCCAGGTCCCGGATGAATATTGGGTCTATGGACTCCATGAACACCTTGGACATCTGGCGGAGTGCGGCTTCGGCGAGCTTCCCATCCGTGATATCGCGAAGAATCACCATGATCCCCGCGGGCTTTCCTTCATGATCATTGTATCTGGACGCGCTTAAACTCACGTGGACCAGTCGACCGTCCTTGGTCAGGCGTATCGTGTCATGCCCGCTGACCGGCGTTCCGTCAGAGTTGATACCGTTCATCAAAGCTTGGAACGAGTCTTTTTCAGAGTCCGGAATGTCGGAAACGGTCCGTGCTTCGATCTCGTCCGGTCGCCATCCGAATATTCGATTGTAAGAAGGGTTGAGATACTTGACGTTTCCTTTGATGTCGTAAAGCGCTATGGCATCCGGGGATGAGTTCAGAAGCGACCGGTAGAGCTCCTCCCTTTGTCCCGCGGCCTTGTAGAGGGCCCGGAACCTCTCCCGTCCCGCGTTAAGTCGTTCCTGGGCCTTTATCCGGGTGATGGCGCTGCCCACTTGAGCGGCAATGGTTTCGAGGGCTTGGCGGGATCGAACGGAAATGTCCTTTGCGACCCTGGAGGACAATCTAAAACACGCTATGGCCTCGCCTTGGTGCAGTACCGGCAGCAACGCGATCACGCCCGCGGTTCCGGTCGCGTCCGCGGGGATGCCGGGACCGACGGGAGTGGCGGAATCGGCCGAATAGACGGGCCGGCCGTTCATGATCAAGCGGGTCAAACCCGAGTCCGGGTCAAGACGGGAAATCGCCGCGACTTCGTCGGAGGTCCATCCCTTGTGGCTCCTAAGAGTAAGGCCGGAGTCCCCGTCCACCATGTATACGCCGGCAGCTTGAAAACCGGACACGCTTATGGCTGTGTCGATGCACATGGACAGAGCTTGGTTAAGGTCCGATGTGCCGCTGAGCGCTATGCTGAGGTCACGCTGGGCAAGGATGAGGGATTCGGCCTGTTTCCTTTCCGTTATTTCCCGATTGGATGCCCTGCGCCCCAGTGATTTCCCTGCGG
>JAZDOF010000306.1:0-7476 GCA_043799015.1 Pseudomonadota bacterium
CGAGGCCGAAATCACCTATCTTGGCTATACCCTGGGACGTAACCATGACGTTGGCAGGTTTGACGTCCCGGTGTATCAGCCCTCGTTCGTGAGCATAATGAAGGCCCCATGCCATCTGAATGGCCATGTCGAGGATACGGATCGTTACCGTCTCGTCATCGCCCCGGTAAAGGCCTCCGCCCCGGATCCAATCCGAAAGGCTCCCCCCTTCCACGCATTCGCAAAATACCCTGGGAATGCCCCCCAGCGTACGCACGTAGTAACACGTTACGACGTAAGGATGCACGCCCAAGTTTACCCAGGTTTCGGCCTCTTGAGTGAAGTCGGATCGTCCGCGGGGTGTAGAGACAATTTGTGCCTTGGGGTTCTTCACAGCCAGATATGTATTCCATCCGCGGTGCAACACACGATACACTTTGGCCATGCCACCTTCACCCAAGAGCCCGACGACCTCGTACAGACCGAGCACTACTTCCCCTACGCGCCAGTCCAGCCCGACTTCCTTCTCTGCGTCCTTCAACTCTTCCGCATCGACCTTTTGGCCGAGGTAAAGGGTCCGTCCGATCTCCCCCGGGACCGTAACCCCGGCCTGAAGGAATCTCGGGCCTTGCGCTTCCTTTTGTCCCGGCTGAGTTTCCGCCACGGCCATGGGACGGGGGTTACGATCGGAGGGTGCGGCTCTTTCATTTGGTGGGGCGGGTCGCCCTTGATAGCCTACAGGGGAGTCCACGTCGCCAACCTCCGGCAACCGTGCCGCTCCCCGGGGGATCGTTTGAGGCATCTCCTCGGCCGGGGCGATTACGGGAACGGTAAGGGAAATAGGAGCCGACCCGTGTGCCTCTTGACCCGCCCCTTCCGTAAATGTAAACGGCGTGGTGTAGACGGTTTCCGGGAGGATCGGGGACGACTCGACCCTTATCGTGGGTTGATGGACACGGGGCTCCGGAGGCGGTCCCGTTTCGACGGTCTTCGTCAATGCCAAAGTGGATGGCGGGGTGACTTCGTTCCCCGACGCCGTCACCGTTTGTCTCCGGACTCCCGGATCCCCGCAGTCTCGGACCTGGAACCGAGTGCCGCATTTCTTACATCTTGCCGTCTTCCCCACCTGTTCGGCCTTGACTTTGGAGTATACCGCTCCGCACTGCGGACATTGAGCTGTTATGGCCATGACTCCCCAGCCTTCCCCAAAACGGATAGGCGCTATGCGGGACGATCCCACAGTGGCGTTCCTTGAAATTTGCGGCAAAGCCGGCCCGGCGGAACCAAGGCAAGGGGCGGGTTTTATCCCCGCCCGCCGTCGGCGTCCAGGGAACGGGCGGGGATAAACCCCGCCCCTACAGATGTTTGTTTCGATTCACTCAACCGTTCAGGGTTCCCGCAACTCTCAACGCGTGACACTATATTGCTGCCGGGCCGAGGTTCTCGTGCGGCCGTTCACCGCAACCATCCGCTCACCGTACGCCGGCACCACCCACACGGCGTCACGGATTCGTCCCTTTACGACTCACCGTTCGACAACAATCCCTTCGCGTATTCGTAGCCTTTGTCGAAGGCCGACATGTTGAGCTCTTCAGTACCCTTGGGGATGGAGCTCAATACCGCCTGCTTCATTGATTCGTACGACACGAGGCCCCCTAGAGCGGTCAAGGCCCCCAGCATCACGATGTTGGCCACGATCCTCTTGCCCATTTCTTCCGCAAGTCGCGTGCAGGGCACCCTATATAGGGTCGCTCCGTCGGGCACTCTGTCCATGGCAACGAGGTCCTCGTCGATGATGAGGGTGCCGCCGGGCTTGATGGTCTTGCCGTAGGTGTGAAAGGCCCCTTGGCTCATCAGCACCAGCACGTCGGGCAGTCCCACTTTTGGATAGTGAATGGTCCCGGTCGATATTACGACGTCCGCCGAACACGAACCGCCCCTTGCTTCGGGCCCGTAGCTTTGGGTGAAGACGGCATTTTTCTTCTCGAACAGGGTTACGGCCTTACCCAGAATGTGGCCCGAGAGAACAATGCCTTGGCCCCCGAAGCCCGCCAATCTGACTTCACGTTTCTCGGTCATGCGGCCTTGCCCTTTCCTTTAGCCTTGGCAATCACCATCTCGTTGTAATTCTGGAGGAAATCGGGACGCTCCACGTTCGTAAAGGTCCCCACCAGCATCTTTTGGTTGAGTGCGATGTCCGCCAGGCCGGGGTCCGTTCCGTTTGCGATCTCACACATGTCCCTGTAATACCTCATCTCGTCCAGGCCGCTTCCCAGCTTGTTGGGCCGGCCGTATCCCGTTGGGCACGGCGAAATGGCTTCAACGAACGTGAACCCTTTTTTGTCGAAGGTCTCCCAAATGGAATGAACCAATTGCCGTGCGTGAAAGGTGGTCCAACGGGCCGTATAGATTGCCCCGGCCGCGTGTGCGAGATAAGGAAGATTGAAGGAAGGTTCCGCGTTCCCGAAGGGCGTCGTGGAGGTCTTTGCGGCTATCGGCGTGGTGGGGGCCGCCTGCCCCCCCGTCATCCCATAGTTGAAGTTGTTGACGCAGATAACCTTGAGGTTCACATTGCGCCTTGCCGCATGGATGATGTGATTGCCGCCGATGGCGAAAAGGTCCCCATCCCCGGAGAACACCGTGACATGTAGATCCGGCCGGGCAAGGGCCAATCCCGTTGCAAAAGGAATGGCGCGGCCGTGGGTGGTGTGGTACGTGTCCATCGCGAGATAACCAGCGACTCTGCCGGTGCAGCCGATGCCCGATACCACGGCACATTTGTCCACCGGTATTTCCCGGCGTCTGAGCGCTTCCACAAAAGCGGTAACCACGATGCCGAGGCCGCATCCGGGGCACCAGATGTGGGGAATACGACCGGGCTTGAGATAAACGTCGAATGGATGAAGGCCGTGATCCCGGTGAATGACCTCCCGGGCCGCGCCCAAATCGAACGGTTGTAAGGGTCTTAGACGTATCTTCATTACAGGAACTCCCCGACCACTTCCTCTATTTCTTCCGGGGTGTGGATGGAGCCGCCCATGAGCCCAAACAACACCGTTTCCGCGTTTCCGCCCGCGGTCCTTTCCACTTCCCTCGCGATTTGACCGTAATTGATCTCGGGAACCACGAACGCCTTTGCCTGCTTCGCCAGCCTGCGCACCACGTTGGACGGAAACGGCCAAAGGGTTATCAGACGAAGGAGACCGGCTCTATGCCCGCGGGCACGCAGGTTTTCCACGGCTTCCCGGGCAACGCGGGCAGTGCAACCGTACGCGACCACCACGACCTCGGCATCATCAAGTTGTACGGCTTCGAACCGGATGATCTTTTCCGCGTTATTACGAACCTTGTCCACGATATGACGCACGTTGCGTTCCTGAACCACGTCGGTGATGACCGGATAGCCCCGTTCGTCATGGGTAAGGCCGGTGACGTGTATGCGGTACCCGGCCCCGGTGACGGCCATGGGCGGAGGCACAAGTCCGGTACTGTCGAAAGGCAGGTATTCATGGGGTTGGGTGTCCGGGGTACGTCTAGGAACTATGTTGAGAGCCGCCTTGGGGGGAATCACCACGCGTTCGGTCATGTGACCCACCACCTCGTCGCCCATTACGAATACCGGCAGTCGGTAAATCTCCGATAGATTGAACGCTTCCACAGTCAGATCAAAACACTCCTGCGGGGAGCTTGGGGCAAGGGCTATACATCCGTAGTCGCCGTGGGATCCCCAGCGGACCTGCATTACATCCGCCTGCCCCACCAAGGTGGGTAGACCCGTGGACGGCCCTCCTCGCATGATGTTCACCACGACGCACGGGGTTTCGGTCATGATGCCGAGGCCGATGTTCTCCATCATAAGTGAGAACCCCGGGCCGGAAGTTGAAGTCATGGACTTCACGCCCCCCCACGAAGCGCCCAGGAGAGCGGCCATGGACGCTATCTCGTCTTCCATCTGTATGAATACGCCCCCGACTGCCGGGAGCCGTCTCGCCATACGTTCGGCCACCTCGGTCGCCGGAGTTATGGGATAACCCGCGAAGAAACGGCACCCCGCGGCCAGCCCGCCTTCAGCGCAGGCCACGTCCCCATTCATGAAGTGTTCACCGGTTAATACGTCTTTGGCACTCATTCCTCAGTCCTGACAATGGTAATCTGCGCGAGTTTTTGATTGCTCTCCGACTATGTGTCTTCGTCGTCCATTCCACGTGTTCAGCGGCAAACGCTTACGCAGGTCCCGGGCCCTCACCGCCGGTCTTCGCGATCATGCCGGCGAACGCGTTTCATCCGCGCAATGCCTTCTTGGTCGAAAACGACCTCACTTCACGTTACTGCTTGCGCGATCGCTTATCCTTCCTGGAATAACGGGTGGTAACCTTGAGGATATCGTCTTCCGTAATGCGTTTCGGGTCCATCAAATCGGTGAAGATCGCGAACTCGGGGCATATCAGGCCACATAGACCGCAGTTGGTACAGTCTTCGGCATGGAAGATCAGTTCCGGCGGGTGGTAGCCCTTCGCGTTGAAGCGTTTGCTCTGCTTCAAACACCTGTTAGGGCAAAATTCTATGCAGAAACCGCAACCCTTGCAGCGATTTTCTATTATATGGACTTCTCCGCGCGGTATGTAATGCGCGTCGGCATCCAAGGGCAAGCGCCAGAACTTCATGGTCTCAAACCCCACGTCGGCTGTCCTCAAACCTTCCTAGTATAATAATTTTCGCTCGGGAGTCAACGGGTGGATTGCCCAATTCGCGGACAACTTCGACGTGGTACCCGTACGTACGTTATTGACGCCGTCCAAAATAAGTCCGACTAATCCAAGGTCTCCCAAGTCGATTTCAAACGGGTTGCCGTTCACTGTTTACTTTCATCCAACGCCGTCCTCACCACACTCAAGAGTTCCTTCACATCGTACGGCTTGCTGATGAATCCTTTGGCTCCCGCTTCAACGGCGTCCTTGGAGGTACCATAGATTGAGTAGCCACTGGCGATGACCACTTTGACATTTTGGTTGACCTTGAGAAGTTCGTCCAGGCACTGCCGGCCCCCCATTTCCGGCATGATCAGATCCAAGATCACGAGGGCTATCCTGTCCTTGTCGGATCGATAGATTTCAAGGGCCTTTGTTCCGCTGCCGGCCGTCAAGACGGTATACCCCGCCATCCCCAGCATCTCCTCAGCCATCTTTCGGATTAGATTCTCGTCGTCCACAAGCAGGATGGTTTCAGTTCCACGAGCAGGCATCCGCCGGGTTGCCGCAACATCTTGTTCAATCTCTTGAACGACGGCAGGGAGATAAATCTTGAAAGATGTTCCCGTACCGGGTTCGCTGTAACAGGTGATGTGCCCCTTATGGCTCTTGACGATTCCGTACACCATGGCCAAGCCGAGGCCCGTTCCTTCACCCAATCCCTTGGTCGTGAAGAACGGCTCGAAAATATGCTCCAATACTTTCTTGTCCATACCATGGCCGGTGTCGGAGACCGTAAGCACGACATATTTCCCCGGCTCCACATCCAGATGGGTGCGTGAATAGTCCATACCCAGAGTTACGTTTGCCGTCTCAATGGTCAGTCGCCCTCCCTCGGGCATTGCATGTTGCGCATTTACGACAAGGTTAAGAAGTACCTGTTCCATCTGGCCCGGATCCGCATTTACCGTCATCAGATCATCGGCGGGTATCAGTTCCATCTGAATCATTTTGGGAACCGCCCGTCTCAGCATTTTCTCCACTCGTTCCATCTCATGGTTCAAGTTCACAGGGCGAGCATTGGGCTCCTGCCTTCTGCTGAAAGCCAGAATCCTTTTTGCCAAATCAGCACCGTCCCAGCCTGCCTGTCGTATGGCATGGAGCCCCCCGTAATCGGGGTCCGTCGGCTTCTTGCGGAAGAGCAGCATGTCGGAATAGCCCAGAATGACTTGAAGAAGGTTGTTGAAATCGTGAGCAATGCCTGCGGCAAGCGTGCCGATGGATTCCATCTTTTGGGCCTGAACGAGTTGCTTTGAAAGCTGCAAATGCTCCGTAATATCACGCTTCACAGCCACGAAATTCGTGATTTTTCCTGAGCCGTCCTTCACGGGCGAGATCGTGGCCTCCTCGTGATAGAGGCGCCCGTCCTTTCTTCTGTTGACGAACCGTCCCGACCAAATTTCGCCCTCCTTGACGGCGGCCCACAACCGTTCGTAAAAGGTTGCGTCATGCTCCCCGCTCTTGAACACCCGCGGGGTTTTTCCAAGAAGCTCTTCACTGCTGAATCCGGAGGTCCGCTCCGCGGCCGGATTGACATATTGGATGATTCCTTCGGTGTCTGCGATGATCACGGCTTCAGCAGCCTGCTCAATGGCTGTCGCCAAACGTCTGTGAGCTTCCTCCGTTTTTCTTGTGGCGGTAATGTTGCGGGCGATGCCCAGCACACCGATTAGGCTGCCGTCGCTGTCGTACATGGGCGTCTTGATGGTTTCCAACAACTCGCGGTGGCCGTCGTCGGCGAAGGTGATCCACTCTTCATTGGTACTGGGCCGGCCGGCGGCTATGGCTTTGCGATCGTGCTCGCGGAAGAAGTCCGCGAGGTCGGCATCGACAAAGTCGTAGTCGGTCTTGCCCACTATGTCCGCCTCCTTCGCGCCGAAGAAGCGCTCGAAGCGAGAATTGCAGGACAGGTAGACTCCGTCCGGATTCTTGAGCCAGACGAGGTCCGGAATGGTCTGCACCAGGGTACGCAGCCGGGCCCGTTTGTTTTCGAGTCGTAGCTGTACCTGCGTCAGTTCCGTGATGTCCTGTACGGTCCCGACCGACCGAAGTGCAATCCCTGCCGCATCGTAAGAATGCTCCCATCGTTCATGCACGTACTTGATTCGTCCGTCCGGGAACTTCAGGCGATGGATTATTTCGTAAGGAGTCCTGTTTGCCAAAGAATCAGCATAGGCTTTATTTACCGTTTCCCGATCTTCGGGATGAATGAGGGCCAGAAGTGCTTCGCAGGAGCCGGCGAACTCCCTCGGTTCAATTTCAAACATCCGATAAATTTCGTCGGACCCTAAAAGCCGGTTCGTAGTAAGGTCCAGTTCCCAACTACCGATTTGAGCGACACGTTGAGCCTCTTTCAGCCTACTTACGCTCGCTCGTATCTCCTCCTCCGCCCGTTTGCGCTCGGCAATATCCCAGGCCAGGTCGGCCAGGAGCGATACGGCCTCGATGTCGCTCGCAGTGTAATCCACCGGTTTGTTGCCCACACCGAGGACTGCCGTAAGCCGGTCGCCTCGGAAAACGGGAACGACCAGCTCGCGGATGACGTCGGCATGCCCGGCCGGCATGCCCTTGCGGTGGGGCAAGGCGGATAAGTCATTGTGAATCACCGGCCTCCGCTCATGGAGGCAGTCCACCCACACACCGGCTTCATCTATGTCATAGTGGCGGCCCTTGCCTTCGGCGGTACACATTTCCTCCAATGTCCTCGTTGACCAAGCTTGGAGCCAAAGAGTCCTTTGATCGGCTTCAA
>JAZDOF010000364.1:0-2569 GCA_043799015.1 Pseudomonadota bacterium
GAATGATACCAACGAGATGCTTGGCATAGGATACGCCCCGGCATCGTTCGGATATCCGGCGCTTTGATCTGCGAATGGATACTGTTTGTGACGCCACAGGAGCTGATTGGTCCCTTCAACTTCTTCCTTGATCCGTGACGAAAAAAGGATGAAAAACCTGGTTGTTCTTGAGAGATCAATAAGATAGAATCGGTTTAGTGAAAAGGCTCTATCACCAACGAGGTTAATCATATTATGCGCCAAGGTCTTCTTCCTTTCCGGTACGAAGTTGAAAAAGAATCTCGGGATATGACGGCTTTGGCCGGTCTTCCCGCCCACGTGGAATTGTCCCACGCGTTCGGTCCTGGCCGCATGATATCCCAACATGTGAAAGCGCATGGAATTAGTCAGGGCTGGACTGATGAACAGATCCTGACCACCGTCGAGTGGGTGAACATCGCCTGCGGGAATTGCGTTGATGATTTGAGGATCCTGGAGCCCTCGTTTTTCCACATCGCAGGGGGAGATCGCCATGCCAAGGGTCCGCCGGACTCAGCAAACAACCTCCGCGAAAATAGGTCGCGGATTTCGGCACTCGATAAATCTTGATTGCACCCTGATGTGGCGGTATATTGCCGGCGAATCTCCGGAAGAAATGCTTTGCCGCAGCGCCGGTGCTCATAGCGGTCAATAGCAGCGGCCAAGCCTATTTCGTTGCGAATTCCACAAACCCGTTTCCGCAGTGACGTGGGCCCATCTCCTTCGTCACGACCGGAACGGTGGTGCCGCAGGGAGGGGTGGTCAGTGAACCGATACGTTATCATCGGAAACGGCATTGCGGGGATTGGTGCGGCGGAAACCATAAGATCGCTGGATCCGCAGGGGAGCATAACCATTGTGGCCGGAGAGGAATTCCCGCCCTACTCAAGGCCCATGATCAGCCTCTTGCTTGAAGGGGCGGTCGGAAAAGAACAGCTCTTTCTCAGGTCTCACGACTTCTATTCCAAGCTGGAAATCCAAACCTTCATCGGTGAGAAAGCGGCTTCTCTTGATGTGGACGCCAAATCCGTGCTTACCGAGCGCGGGCGGCGAGTAGACTACGATCGCCTACTCATCGCAACCGGAGCCGATCCGAGGCCGATCAAGGCGGCAGGGAATGATCTTGGCAACGTCAGCTTCATGAGGACCCAAGCTCATGTCGACACAATGCTCCAGGCCCTGCCGTCGGTGAAACAAGCCCTTGTGTTGGGTGGTGGTCTCGTCGGATTCAAGGCGGCTTACGGACTTCTCCGCCGAGGCATCGAAACGACCATGCTTATCCGATCGGGGTATCCCCTGTCCATGCAGGTAGATGAGACTGCGGGCCGCTTGATCTTGGATGAATTGACCGCAAACGGCCTCCAAGTCAAGGTGGGAGTGGAAGTGGAGGCCTTCGAAGGTAAAGGAGGGTTCATCCGGCAAGCCCGCCTATCCGATGGCACAGTTCTCCCATGCCGGTTGGCGGTCGTCGGCAAAGGGGTCCTGCCTGCAACTGATTTTGTTCCCAAGGACCGTATTAAAGTGGATTTGGGTATCGTTGTCGACGACCATCTCGAGACTGGTGTACCGGGGGTCTATGCCGCCGGTGACGTGGCCCAAGCCATGGATGTGGCTCGAAAACAATCCTGGGTCAATGCGATTTGGCCGGTGGCGATTCAGCAGGGTCGAGTCGCGGGAGCGAATATGGCCGGCCGGCCGGTGTCCTTTCCCGGTTCCATCGGCCGCAACGTAATACGAGTTTTCGGCCTTGACGTTCTGGCCGGCGGCCTGTTGTACCCACCTCGCGATGGTGGATATACCGAGCTCAAACGTTTCGATCCGGCGCGGAAGACTTACCGAAGACTGATACTTCGCGGCGATGTTCCCGTTGGATTAGTCATGGTGGGAGAAATCGAGCAGGGAGGAGTGATCCTTTCGCTGATCCAGCGCCAACTTCCCCTTGCAGTAGACCCGGAATTGATCCTGGAGCCCTCTTTTACCGTCGCTACCCTGCTGAGTTGAGTAAGCCGAAAAAAGGAGGCTAACCATATGAAAAAAGTGGTGGTTCACCCGGAGAGGTGTGTCGGTTGCATGCAGTGCATGTTGGCATGCGCCGTCGCACATTCCCAGACAAAGAGCCTTTTTCTCGCTACTCTCGAGACTCCCAGACCCAAGTCAAGAATTCATGTGGGGGCGGGACCGGCGAATGAAGGCTTTCCCAACCGATGCCGCCATTGCAATCCCGCCCCTTGCTTGGCGGCCTGCCTGCCCGGTGCGATCTTTTGGGCGGTGGGACGAGAAACGGTCCTCATCGACGTGGACAAGTGCATAAACTGTGCATCCTGCGCCATGGCCTGCCCCTTCGGGGTGTTGCGTTTTCATCAAGATTTCACCGCCCCTCCGAACAAGTCCGTCGCGGTAAAATGCGACAACTGCGACGAACGACGTTCTCAAGGGCTGGTCCCTGCATGCGTGGAAGTATGCAAGGTCGGAGCGCTCACCTTCGAAACCCTTGACGATGCCCTCAAGCGCAAGACCGATGAGGTTAGCCATTCGGTCTTCCAGGGAGGCG
>JAZDOF010000418.1:0-16319 GCA_043799015.1 Pseudomonadota bacterium
CTTGGGACGGCGGCGATGTTCATGAGCTTGAACTCGTCGATTACCACTGAGAGGGACGCGTATGTCGGATGAGATAATCTATCCACCTATCCATCCCGGAGAAATTCTGCTTGAAGAGTTCATGGAACCGCTTGGACTGAGCGTAGACAAGTTGGCGGAAGCTCTCGATGTCGATCCGGGGAGTATCGACCGTGTCGTGACGGGGAAAAGCGGCATATCCGCCGATACTGCACTCCGCCTGGCCAGGTATTTTGGGACGACTCCCCATGTTTGGATGAATCTCCAGTCCAATTACGAGCTTGAAGTTGCCAAAGCGGAAAAGGCCGAAGAGATAGAGAATAACGTTCAGGTCAGACCTACGAATGAATGTGCGGTCTCAGCCTAGAGGTCATGCCGACTACATCCCAATGTGGCCCTTTGCAGCCGCATCGGTAGTTCTTTCCCTGTTGATCGCTTTGGGAATGCGGTTCATAAACGAGGACCTGTTTGTCGCGTTCTGCGCGGGTCGTGACGTCCTGGAGGGTAAACTAGGCGAGCCCGACACCTGGTCCTTCGTTTCCGGGGGCATAGTGTGGGTCAACCAGGCTTGGTTGAGCCACTTGGCCCTGTTTCTGTCGTACAAATGGCTCGGGAGTCCGGGGCCCGTGTTGGTGAAGACGGCCCTGCTTCTGTTTTGTACCGCACTACTTTACGCGAGGCTAAGAAGGCCCGGCACGGGCCCTACCGCATCCCTCACCGCGATATCCCTTGGCCTTCTCAGCGTGGCTCCGTTCCTGCAAATCCGCGGGGAAAACTTCGGGGTCTTCTGCTTCCTTCTGTTCTCCGCCCGTGTAACGGCCCCTCGGGCTTGGGGAACGGCGCGCTACGTGGGGGCGTTGTTCGTGCTTGGGCTATGGACCAATTGCCACGGTTCGTTCGTGCTGTTTTTCGTGTTCACCGCACTAAAGGCCGTTGTGGAGACGGTTCGAGAAGTCCATCCTTGGGGTTTGCCGGTGGGATCGGTGGCGGAACCGGACGCGGCTCCGTCCGCCGACTCGACATCAAGCGCTTGGACCCGGCGCGTGCCTCGGGAAGGACTTTCGTGGCTCCTAACGCTGCTGTTAGGTATCCCCACGGCCGCGTTTCTGAATCCGTTCGGTCCGTCCAATCTCTTCATGCCCCATCAACAGTTGACCACGGAAGCGATGACGCGCATCTCCGCGGACTGGCTGCCTCTCTTGGATTGGGGTTTACTGTGGGAAACGGACTTCTTCCGACCCATGGACGTGAAGCCCTATCTCTTGGTTTTGTTCGTTTTGGTGACCCTGTCCGCGCTGTCGGTGAGGGGGCGTGGCCGTGACGCCTTGGGCGCCGAGCGGGGACATCAGGAAGAGGCGAATCGACCTGACCTGCTCATGGAGGCACTCATTGTTCTGGTCCTGGTGGCCCTTTCTTTCAGGTTCCGCCGTATCATCGTATTCGCGGGATTTGCCTTGGTGCCGGCTTTGGGGGTCGTATCGCAACGATGCGTCGTAGTGTTGAGGGAACGAGCCGCATCAGTGTCCGGCGGTCCTTTATCACTCCTCATGAGGCATGCCCCGGCAATAGCGATATCGGCAATGGTGCTCGCTACTGCATGGATCTTCTTTAGGACCACGGTTCCCCCCTATCTCCCGAGCTGCCCGATGAGGCCGGATCGTCCATTGGCCGATCAGTTGATGAGTTTCGATTCATACGACATGGACGTGGTCCGATTCCTGACGCGAAATCAGATCGGGGGTCGGGTTCTTGCCGGATGGATGTCGGCGGATTTTTTGTACTTTCATGTTCCCGGTATCAAGATATTCCTGGATTGCCGGGACCAGTCCGCGTATTCTCCGGAAGTCATAAGGAGTTATTTTTCGATGCTGGACGCCCCCGATGCAGGGCCTGCCGCACGGGCTCAGGTCTTGGAACGGCTTGACTATTACCGGGTTGACACGGTCGTGCTGGACGCTTCACCACCTGAATCGGACTTGGCAACTCTCCTCATGACTTCAAAAAAATGGGTGTGCGTTTTTGCCGGCAGCAAGGTCTTCGTGCTCGTGAGGGCCGATACGGCTCTCTTCGGAAAAATCATCGGAGGGGCCGAGCCGGCTGTTTACGAGTACCCCGACGATAGGGCGCGTATTCGCACATACGCCGTATTCTCCTACTTTCAGCACGGATCACTCCCCACCGATCTGCGGCAATCCCTCAAGACCATGATGCAGCAGAAACCCGACCCGAGCATGTACACGCTTTTGTACCTCACGGGTCGCGACTCCAAAGGCCGACTCACCCCCGACGACCGGTCGTACCTCTTGTCCGAAGTCGACCGCTTATCCAAACTTGACCCAATGCTCGAAAACATGGCACGACCCTTGTTGGGGAGCCTGACAACAATACTATCCTTGCTGGAGGCGGACGCGAGGGCGGGGGGCCTGCCGGCGCGAGCCGGTGCATACGCGCCGTTGCGACGGGTATTCGAGGAGGGTCTGTACCGGATCGAGCAAAGGTATTTGGGAAGCACGCCCCAAGAGAAGCCGGGCCGGTGAGGTAATTGTCGGTCCAACACCGAGAGGCCTACCAATAGGCGCAACCGGTTGAAAATCCTTCATCCTCGTGGGGCAGGCTTTCCGAAACTGTCTCAAAAGCCGCGACAAACTCGTCACCGTGGCACGATTCACGTAGGGGCGGGGTTTATCCCCGCCCGTGGACCGGGCACCCAAGGAGCTGGCGGGGATAAACCCCGCCCCTACAGATGTTTTTCGGCGTCGCGCAGAGAAAAACGTGAACCGCCCAGCTTGGCGTTTTACGTCTGCGCCTGCCGATCGTGTTACGATTGTCGGAAGGCTTTGGGTATTGAGACACTCTCTTTAACCACGGGCCCGCCGGGATACGACGCAAAAACCAGCAGGGGGAATCAGCCGGCGGAAGCCAACAAGATTTCCGAGCCTTCAAACGGACAAATCTCGGCAATCTTCAAGCCCCTTATTCCTCGCCCCAAACTTTTCTGCTCTTATCCACCCGCTTTCTCACGGCCTTCCATGCATCCGCGGTGAGAAACGATTCCTGCCAACGGCTCAGCATCATTTCGTAGAGTTCGCCGGGCACGGCAAAGGTAATCTCGTCGGTTTTGAGGTACTTCCGTTCCGATGGATCCCACCCCCCGAGCACGGCCCGGACTTTCCCCGCGTCGCGGTACTTGACAGGCCAGGTGACCATATTGGCGCAACCAGCCCCAAAGGGGGAGGCCACCGCTTCGATATCATCGGTGACGAAGACGGCGAGCTGGTGCAATCCGGAGACGGCTTCCGGCCGACCGAAAAATACGATCACCTCCGGTTTTTCGTGCGGGGCCAAAGCGGATACGGGTTTGAAAACGCAATAGCGCTTCGGAGCAGGGCGGGGGTCGATGTCCTCATAGAACTTCCGACACGCCTGGGGGGATGCTAAGTAGCGCTCTCCCTCCATGACGCCTGGTATACCCGTGGAGACATAATGTACGATGAACTCCAATTGCGGCTTCAAGTAACCCAAAAAGAACGCTCCGCCGATACATCCGAAATGTTCGCGGTCGAAGTAAACCGCGGCCCGCTTCTTGCGCGCGATCCAGAGCAAACCCACGACACAAGAAAAATCCGCGAACAGCTCCTTGAAATCAACTTCGTTGCGGGCCTCCTGTTCCGCTGAGGGCAACCGCCCCGGTTTGGGCGAAAGCGCGCCCACGGGTTCCTCATCGGTGTAAAACACTCCGAAGGGCTCTTCCGCGAGCCCGACGGCATCAAGAAAGGCTTTTTGGTTTTCCGCTTCAATGCCGGTCATGGCGAGTGCTCCTTTCTTTGGGACCGTTCGTATGCGTTCAATACCAACCGGGCCGGAACGAGAGCCGGTGCGAAAGCCGCTTCTTTCCGCCTCCTCAATAACCGCGGTCATGTCCGGCGGCAAAGGGGATCGGAATTCCAGATATTCTTCGGATATGGGATGACGGAATCCCAGGACGGCCGCATGAAGGGCCTGCCTGGATAGCCCGCCCAGGACCCGGAGCGGTGAGGCCGATTTTTTCTTTCGCGCACGACCGTAAACCGCATCTCCGGCGACCGGCAGCCCTATGGAGGCTAGGTGAACCCTTATCTGATGCGTACGACCGGTTTGCGGGGTTACTTCGAGCAGCGAGAGCTCTCCCAAACGCGTCAATACCTTCCATCGGGTGACCGCGTGCCTCGGCTTGGACGTAACCACGGAGATACGTTTTCTATCATGGGGATGGCGGCCCAGTGCCGCATCCACGATCCCATCATCCTTGCCGGGATTACCTCGAACGATGGCCATGTAGACCCGATGCACGTCATGTGCCTTGAACATTGCGGACAGACGTTCATGTGCCAGGTGAGTTTTAGCGGTAACCATCACGCCGGAGGTGTCTTTGTCCAGCCGGTGCACCACACCCCATCGATCCGAGTCTCCTACTCCGATCATCTCGGGCCGATCGCGTAACAGGGCACTCACGAGGGTTGCCGTTTCTCGACCCGCACCCGGATGGACCACCAACCCCGCCGGCTTGTCCACAACAACGATGTGCGCGTCTTCGTAGAGTACCTTGAAATCAGGCGCAGGCTTTGTAGGAATGGCGATCGGCTCGGGCTCTTCGGTAAGCACTTCCACCAGGTCGCCCGGACCGAGCATGTCCGACGGCTTGATTCGTTTGCCGTTAACCAGAATCGCACCGGATTTTATGAGCCGACCGATTCTTGAACGAGCGGGACGGCCGTCAAGTCTTTCCGCCAGGACCTTATCCGCGCGTGCCGGGATAAGGTCCTGCGGCATCAGATAGGAAGATTCATCCATGCCATACCGGTCCGGACAAAAGGCGGTCCCGGTGTCGGCCGCTCCTATTGGAAGGCAAACACTTTTTCCGTGCCGCCCGGCGGAGTTATGAAAAGCTGGATCCCGTTCTTTCCTTCTGCCGTGTAATAATCCATGAACATTTCGTGGGTGCCGGCATTGAGCTGCACGGTGCCCGACCCTTCGCGGATCCCCCCGTGTCCGTCCGCGTTTACCACGAGCTTCTTCCCCACAATCAAGCGAGCCCCGTCGTCCGCCAGTACGCGGAAGCCGTACGCCCCCGACTCCTGTTCGGAGAGCGAGAATTTCACGTAGAAGCGTATTCCCAGCCACTCGTGACGCAACGGTATGCCGGGGAATTCACGAGACCCCCGGTCCGTCGGATAGTCGATCGACTTGGTGAAGAACATTCCGGACGGGGAAAGTTGATTGAAATTTGGAAGTTTCTTGGTTCCGGGCTTTAAGAAGTAGACGAAAGCCGGGATCATACTCATCTTGCCGCTATCCGCCGCAAACCCGTTGAGTGTTTGAGAGGGCGAGAACACCTGTTCCGACGACGTGGGTTGAGTGACGTACAATTCCAGACGAGGTTCACCGGAAGGGTGGAAGTACTGCAGCGTGATGGGGTAGCTCCCTTCCTGAAGGAAAGCCCATCCCACATCCCCTTCGGGCTTCTTCTTCAACCCTCCCACAACTTTGGCTATTTCGTGTTTTCCTATGGTAAGAGCGGCAAATTCGTCCGCAAGCAAGCGAAAAGCGAAAATTCCCGCACCCTTGACGTTGAAATATCCCTCGTACCGGATGCCAACCATATCCTTGCGACCAGGCAGACCCGGTATATCGCCGCCGGATATTTTCAGTTCAGACGCGGTGAGACGGCCCACGGGACTAATTTTGGAGAAATCCGGTCCGTCGGGGTATTGGCCCTTGGGAACGAAGTAGACCTGACCCCACAACACGTCATAGGGCTTTTCCGGTTCGCTCCAACCCGCAAGCCCTTTGCTTATGGAGAATACCTCTTCTTTGCCGCCGGGAGGGGTGGCGAGCAATTGGAGCAAAGGTTGACCGGAAGCGTTGAAGCTGTCCAAGACAACCACATGGACCCCTTCCCCAAGGTGTACGAACCCGCTCTTCGATTCGGCCGGATGAACGCCGTCGTTTTCTATGATCGTTTTGTCGTCTACGTGAAGCCTAACCCCGTCCTTGGCATTGACGCGCCATTGGAAGATGCCCTCGCCGGTAACCCGGAAGAGCCCCAGAAAACGCATACCCATCGCGGGAGCGCCTTCAGGAACACCGGCAGGCTCCCGGCCGGCCGGATCGGCTTGAAGGTTAACCTTGTCGGAGGCAAGCACCTTCTCCGGCTGGAACGCGCTGTAGTCGGGTATGGCCTTCACATTGTCCGGCAGCTTGTAAACATTCACGAGGAACGATCCCAACGCGTTTCGGTCCGTGGGTACAGGTACCGGACCGGCGGGCTTGGCGGTTTGTTCTATTTTTCGCGGGCCGGTAGGCTTCTTCCCCGTCTTTAAGTCCGGTGGCGGTTCGTCCGACGGCTGCCGCTCCGCTTCCGGCCTCATTATCAATGGTGCCTGCTGAGGGCGCGATTGGGGCGGGGCAGGTAAGGGCTTGGGGCGAGTAACCTCGGGTGGCGCCTTTTCCTCAAATTCGCCATCCGGACGCGTCGCTTCCCCAGTCTCGGCCGCTTCTCCCGACCCCGTCCCCTTTCCCGGTTCCCTCGTCTGTGGAGCGGGAGGGGCGGAACCGGGTTCCACCTGGAATGACTCGATTTCCTCCGGCGTAAACCTCAAGGGGACTTTCTGGGTTTCGCCGCTCTTTTTTCGAATTATGAGATAATCCTCACCATAGGAGGTACCTAAAACAGCCAGCAGGACAAACCCGACCGCCGCTGTTGAAAGCTTAAGGAAGGAAGTCTTCATCTCAGCACCTCATCCCCGATGAAGCAGTGTACATGATCACAGCGGTTCACCTTGAAACCGGGAAATACATTCAACAAAACAGGCGCCCACCCTTCAAGCACGATGACGCATTCCACCACCGTAGACCCGGAGTCTACGCTCCCACGGCCGGCCACGCCGTATCGGGCGCTTCGGTAGGGGATTCAATCCCCACGTCTTCGTCGGTAATCGGTGTTCCTTCGATCCGGACCGATTCATCCCCACCTTCTTCGTAAGAGACCCATGATGACGGATAGCGTTCCCGGAAAACGACATGGAAGGGAAGGTATTTCAAGCGTGCCACATCCTTGGCGAGTCTCGCGGACATCTCCATGGCGACGAGCTCTCTTACTCCTTCATGTGTTACCGACTCCGAGATGGCCTCGGCGGAAAAGTACCGTACATTGAACGCGCATGAGCTCAGCGGGTTGAAAAGCCGCTCGGGCGCGACGATCCCCTCAAGTTCCGGCAACACCCTTTTCTCATAGTCACCCTTTGCCTCCACGTACACAAGACTGGACCGGAACCTATACACCGACATGAGGTTGCGGGACTGTTCAAGGAACCCTTTTCCCAGCAGTATGATAAGGACATTGAGTACTATATCCATCAACAGGCCCATAAGGTGCAACTGAAAAAAGTCGGCATAACCAACCGAAAAAGTGGGGTATTGTGCAAGAATTATCTGGAGGAACCCGAACAATACCATCACGGACCCAATGAACAAGCTTAGGTGCGCGGCGGCCCGCGTCGACGTCCTGAGGTACTCCGGAAAGCTTTCTATCAGAGTCCCTATCAGCGTTTCTCCGTCATCGCACATTATGGGGCGCGACCGGGAAATCTTATTGGGAAAGGACGAGTGCGCGAATATCTTCGATCCCTCTTCAAGGATCGAAAAGAAAACGTAAGGGTGCCCACGGCCCTCCACGATCATCGAATCCATTTCACGACCGGTCCCCGGCCTTTTCAACGGAATGAGACTCAGAGCGATGATCAGCTTGAGAAAACACACTACTAAAACCAGCGTATAAAAGGGAAGGGGCGACGGTATTACGTACGTCCCGCCCAATCCGTACCGATCAAGGAAGGAAGGCATAAGATCGAGAAATCGGAACAAAAAGTGTACGGCCACAATCAGGAAAAGGGCCTGCCAAATGAATCTGAGGTTCCTGCGTACTATTTCAGCCGATATTTCAGAAACGTAACGGGCGTTTGACCAAAACTTGCCCAGGATGAGAAAGATCAGGGACGGAGACCGGTCGTACGAAACAACCTTGCCTTCCTTCAACCCCAACGACACCCCTTCAGGCTTGTGATACTCGCCGGCCCACCGCAGGGGCACCCTGAGCCGCCCCATCTCACGGAACCCGGACAACAGCCAATTAGCCCCGACGATCATCCCGGCGAAGGCGGAAACGGTCGTGATGAAAGTGCCTAGAATGAAGGGGATATAATTCAGAATGAACTCGTTCACTTGCTCGGGAAGGCGAAGAGGGAAAAACTCCCGGAGCTCGTACAGACGCGTCACCGCCCCAAGGGAAACAAGTGCCCCGATAGTGACCAAGACGATTCCGTAAAGAAGCGCATGATTTGGTAGTTTTACCGCGTCCACAGGGCGCGTGGTCTTCCTGGAGAACATACCTTACCCCGACATTCGGTCTCAGGCAGTCAATTACCAGATATGAATATTCCTGTCAAAGAATAAAGTTAGCCATTTAAGGTTATGTGATTTCTATTAAAGCGACGTAAGAGCAGCGCTCCTTGATTGTTGCGGCCAAGCCGGCCCGGCGGCACCAACGTAACGTAGGGGCGGGGATAAACCCCGCCCCTACAGATGTTTGTTTCGATTCACTCAATCGTTCAGGGTTCCCGCAATTCTCAACGCGTGACACTCTAGGCACCTACGCCGGGATTTTCAGGCAAAGTCATCCTTCAGCCGGCCTCCCTCACGCATGACTCGCAGGAGCGATGCGCTTCCGCGCCGATACCCTACCCCGTGGCCGTCCCTGTACAAGCTTCAATGGAGTTGCCTTCCGGATGGATCTCTTGTTGAAGCTCCGGCAATTTTGCGGTCAACCGGTTCTTGATGGTTTCGCGATAAGCGTAATAGTGCTCCAGGGCCATGCAGTAAGCGAAAAAACGATGCATCCTCTTGGGGAATAGAAACATTCCCCCAATCAGTGATTTCCAGAACGTCCACCTGGAAGGGTACAGGACTCCCTGGCGCAGGATCGTCTTGATTACTCCCAGTATCTCCGGGAACGACGGTGTGCGGATACTCTTTATCGTCGGCGGTGGAATCATACGTGATAAATGATCGAAAGCACGCTTGAGGTATGCATTCCTTTCATAAAGAACATCGTAAACATTGATAAACTCACCGACAATTTGGCTCGTAGGCCGTGTGGGAACGAAGTTCATCAGGCCCGTTTGACTGCCGAAGCTGTCGTCAGGGCCGTTCGACAGGAGCCGGCCGTCGGCTTCCAGACGGTTCCATATCTCCGTTCCGGGCCCTGCATGCAATAAGGTAACAAACAGCTCCGGTATGTGGTTGCGGTCGGCGAAGTCGATCAACCGTTGATCCGCCCCTTGAGCCTCATTGTCAAAACCTATTATGCACCCGGCGACTACCTGCAATCCGGCTCGGTTCACCGTCCGGCACGCCTTGTCCAGATCCGTCGAGGCATTCTGAAGCTTCTTGGCGTTGCGGAGCGTTTCACGATCCGGAGTCTCGATCCCCATAAATACTCTAAAAAAACCCGCCCGGACCAGCAAGTCCAGCATGTCGGGGTCTGCGGCAAGATTGACTGAGGCCTGTGTGCAGAACTCGAATGGATGGCCTCGTTGGTCCATCCATGGAATCAGTCGTTTCAGCAGCGCCTTTGCCTTGAGCGGCTTCCCGATGAAGTTGTCGTCGACAAAGAAAATTCCCCTTCTCCAACCGAGCTTGTACAGGATGTCAAGTTCGTCCAAGACCTGTTGAGGCGACTTTGTCCTGACCGACCGCCCGTTCATGAGGGTAATGTCGCAGAACTCACAGCGGAAAGGGCACCCGCGGGAAAACTGAACGGCCATGCCCTCATAGAGGTCGAGGTCCAATAGATCGTATCTGGGAGGGACGCACTCCTTCATATCCGGTCTGGGAGGGTTGATGACCAGCCCCTTCCGGCCTGACTCCAGCGCCTCCACGAGCAGGTGAGCACCCTGTTCCATTTCTCCCGCGACCACGATGTCCGCTCCAAATCCCAGCATGTCCTGCGGAATGTGAAATGCCAACGGACCACCCACCACTACCGTTTTTCCGCGTCGTTTGCCTTCCCGGATCAGTTCGACGATTCCGGAATACTGGGTGACCATTCCGGAGATCATGACAACATCGGAAGCCCCCCAGTCTTCATCGGAAATGTCCTGGGCCGGTAAGTCCCTGAGGATGAAGTCCCAGTCCCGTGGAAGCAATGCGGCAACGGTCAACAGTCCCAGAGGAGGCAACAGGATCTTCTTGCCGATCATCTTCAGCACGTTTTCGAAAGACCAAAAGGTCTGAGGATACCTCGGATTTGCTAAAAGAACTCTCATAGAAAGACTCCCGTAACGAGGATTCATACCAAGGAGCTTTATAACAGATATGACCCGAAGAGACCCCTCCCTTGCCCTACCCGTAAACGGGGAGAGAACTCTTGTCCCCCGTTAACGGCAGGCCACAGGGGGGCAAATGCTTCGACGGATACCGAACCGGAATTACCTGAATGAATGCGCAATGGTATCAATCGTCACCTTTTGGCACCGAAACCGGAGAAGCGTTTCGGATTGTTCCCCCGGAGATGCTTTTACTAATGCGGCATTTGTGTGCATTTTTTGTACCAACGGCAGGAATCGGGGAAATTGTATTAGAAGCAATGGATTATTAGAGGCTTAGCTACGGTCGGGGGTTTTCGTGAGAGATATGACGGACCGGCAGAAAAGGGGAAAGTGTCTTAGGAAAGGACCAGGCGATTCCTTGTCTCAAGTTTATTAGCGGGTTATCAGTTTATTGGTGTCTTAAATTCAGTCAATCCGCTTCGTCTTTTGTCTGATCTTCGTGCCCTATCCCGAACCGCTTCATGTGTCTATAAAGAGAATCTCGGGCAATGCCCAGCATGCGTGCCGCCCGCCTTCTGTTGCCGTCACAGCGTCGCAATGCCTCTAAACACAACGATTTGATGACCTCGTCGGTAACATCGTGAAGCGTGCGCTCGTGCACCGGAAAAACGGACCTATGAAACCAATCTTCGTGGGTTGCATCAATCGAGGGGAGCGCAAAGTGCAAGTTCTTACCGCCGGAGACAATCAGCGCGCGCTCGATCACGTTGCGCAATTCTCTTACATTTCCCGGCCAATGATACCTGGTCAACGCAATCATCGACGCGGGGTCGAGGACGGGGAGGTTGGTGAGCTGCAAGTCCGGCGCCAGTCTCGACATTATCTCTTCCACCAGCACGGGGATGTCCTCGCTCCTATCACGGAGAGGAGGCATGGATATGACAAACACGTTGAGACGGTAAAGCAGAGGGGAAAGGAAACGGCCTTCCGCTACCTCCGTATCGAGACTCCTGTTCGTCGCCGCAATGATCCTGGCATTCACGGTAACGCTCTTTTCACCACCCACGCGAAGGAATGACTTTGTATCCAAAAAGGTGAGGAGCTTGGCCTGCAACTCCAGAGTAAGCTCTCCAATTTCGTTCAGCAGTAGGGTCCCTCCCTCGGCCAACTCAAGAAGTCCTCGCTTACGGCCCTGGGCTCCCGTGAATGAGCCTCGCTCGTGCCCGAAAAGCTCCGACTCCGCCAGTTCCTTGGATATGGCCGCGCAATTAAGGGCGAAGTAGGGGCCGGGCGAACGCTTGGAACGGTCGTGAATCCATCGTGCCAAATAGTCCTTTCCACTCCCGCTCTCCCCCTGGAGCATAACGATGCCGTCGGTTGCGGCAGCGAGACCGGCATCGCGCAGAACAGCCTTCATGGCCGCCGATGGATAATTCTCGGCGACCGGTCGCTGTCGAGGCACTGTTCTCTTGCGCTCCGTCACGTCACGATAGATGCCGTAGATGCCCACAATAGCGTCATCGGGGTCGTAAAGCGGCGTGAGCACGGTATTCAACGTCACTTGGACGCCCTTTATGGAGGCCGTATATTCTTCTTCGATGGATTCTCCTTGGAGCACGCGCAGGTCTACTTGTTCGATATGCTTCCGGGTTGCCTCACCGTATATATCCGCGTCCTTGCGGCCGATGATTTGGGACACGTCCAGTGCGAACACACGGGCCATCGCAGGATTCACGTGGGTGTATTTGAGATTACGGTCCTTCATGAAAATCAGGTCTTGTGCACCTTCAACCAGTGATCGAAATCGTTCCTCACTAAAACGCAAGGCTTGCTCAATTCGCTTTCTTTCAGAAATATTAAGATTCGTGCCCGCAGCCCGCAAAGGTTTGCCGTCCCTATCTCTTTCAACCACCCTACCGCGTGTCAGCATCCACTGCCATTCGCCCGATTTGGCCTGAAGGCGGTATTCGGCCTCGAACAACGGGCTGCGACCGTTGAGGTGTTCATTTAGCGTCTCAAGAACCCTCGGTTTATCTTCCGGATGGATAAGCTTCTCCCATCCACTGATATAAGGTTCGATTTCTTCCAGGAAAAACCCCAGCATTTCGGCCCAGCGTTCGTCGAAAAAAGCCGTGTGGGTCTGAAGGTCCCAGTCCCACGTGCCAAGGCCCGCTCCGCTCAAGGCAAGGTCCAATCTCTGCTGACTTTCCCGCAGGGCCTCGTCCGTTTTCTTTCGCTCGGCAATTTCGTGCTCAAGGCTCTGATTAGCCTTTTGGAGATCATATGTGCGTTCTTCGACCCGGCATTCGAGTTCGTTATGAGCTTCCCGCAAGGCCGATTCCGCAAGGATGCGGGAGGTTATGTCCGCTATGAGCGTTCGCAATCGGCTATATTCGCCGTGAGAATCGGCTATTCCGACGCTTGACAGTTGAGCATGGAACCAATCGCCGTCCGGTTTCGCCAGTTTGATTTCGCATATGCTCCGGGTTCCGGTTTGCAGGACTTGGTTCCGGTGGAAGTAGAACGTGTCCTGGCTCTCCTTATGAACGAAGCTCGTGAACGGCCTACCGATTAGAGATCCTCTTTCCATTCCCAGGAGGCTCGCGCCTGAAAGATTGGCTTCCAAAACAAGCGCATTCCGGTCCAACGTAAGATATCCAATCGGCGCATAATCATATAACTCCAGGTACCTGTCTCTGGCTTCCTCCAGCTCATGTTGGGCATGACGGAGTTCCTCGTTTTGCATTTCCAGTTGGATCCGATGGACTCGCAAATCGTGAATCAGCTCCAGCACTTCCCCGGGAGACAGTTCCGACACGTCCGAAACATCTCCCGACTCCTTCGCAAGAGCAGCCTCCGCTCGCCGTCGCAGATCGGCGCGCCCGTCTTTAGAATCTTTGCGTTGAGTCATGCCTCATCCAGCACCTTGCGGATAATTTCAAGCAGTTGATTGGGATCAAAGGGCTTGCTTATGAATCCCCGTGATTTGGAGTCGACCACCTCCCCGGTCGTATCATCGGGGACGTGACCGCTTGCAATGACGATTTTGGCGGACGGACTTATTTTCAGGATGCTTTCCAGACATTGTCTTCCGCCCATCTCCGGCATGATCAGGTCGAGAACAATCAAAGAAATCTCGTTGCCCCGTCGTCGGTATACCTCCAGGGCCTTCTTGCCGTCGGCTGCGACCAGCACCTTGTACCCGGCCCTGGTAAGAATCTTGAACCCGATATCGCGGATCATCTCCTCATCGTCCACCAATAGCACAGTCTCAGATCCGCCCTTGGGAGTCGATTTCACCTCATGCTTCATCGTATCGTCATCAACTTCCAAGGCCGGGAAGAACATCTTGAAAGTCGTGCCTTGGGTTGGTTCGCTGTAGCAGGTGATGTGTCCGCCGTGTTGCTTGACGATCCCGTAGACCATTGCCAGCCCGAGGCCCGTCCCTTTCCCGGGCCCCTTTGTGGTGAAAAAGGGCTCGAAAATATGCTGCAACGTATCCTTGTCCATGCCCGTTCCCGTGTCCGATACCGTCAGCAGGACATAGCGGCCCGGATCAACGCAGATGTTTTGCCGGCAGTAGTCCTCGTCTAGGGTTACGTTCACGGTCTCGATTATGAAGGATCCACCGTCGGGCATGGCGTCCCTTGCGTTAACGGCAAGGTTCAAAAGGATTTGGTCCATCTGCGTGGGGTCCGCATTTATCGCGGAAAGATCATGGCTCACTAGGAGCCGTATATCGATCATCTTGGGGATGATCCGGGAAAGCATCTTTTGCAGTTGTTCCATCCGCTCGTTCAAATTCAACGCACAAGGCTTAATCTCGGCCTTTCTACCGAAAGTGAGGAGTCTTCGAACCAGTTCGGCCCCGTTGCCGGCAGTTCGGTTAATTTTTTCAAGGTCCAGCCTGATCCGCGGAGGGAGGTCCGGTTCGTCGAGAAGCAATTCGGAATAGCCGAGCACCACGGTTAAGAGGTTATTGAAGTCATGGGCCACGCCTCCGGCTAGGGTGCCGACCGCCTCCATCTTTTGGGCCTGGAAGAGTTGCCGCTGCAAGCGCACCTCCGTCGACACGTCCCTGCCGGTTACCACGAAGTTGACTATGCTACCCGTATTATCCCGAACCGGCGAAATGGTCACGTCCTCTTCGTACGCTTCGCCGTTTTTTCTTATCTTCAGCAAACGACCGGCCCGTCTTTCTCCCTTAAGAAAGGCGTCTCGAATCGTCGGGAGACTTTCGGGATCATAGTAGGCGCTATCCAGCAAGCTCGCCTTGTGTTTCAGCAGTTCGTCTCTCGCATAGCCCGAGATTCGCTCGAAAGCCGGGTTGACGTATTCGATGTTTCCTTTGGGGTCCGTAATTACGATTGCTTCATCGGCTTGAACTACCGCGGTTGCGAGACGCCGTTGAGCGGTTTCGTATTTCTTGCGGTCCGAGATGTCCCTGTTGGAGCCCCGTCTTCCGGAAAACTCCCCGCCTTCTTTGTAGACCGGGAGGCAGGCGTGGTTGATCCAGCGTAATTGTCCATCTCGACGGACTATCCTGAAGTCCACGGAATACGAGATGTCGCGGCCCTCGCCCCTTGCCGTACGAAAATGGTTGGTCACATCGTCCCTATCGTCCGGGTGCAAGATAAGTTCCATCAACGAAGGATCATCAATGAACTCTCGGGCCGAATAGCCGGTAATTCGCTCACATGCCGGCGAAACGTACAACAAACCGCCTCCGGGATCCACCCAGTATTCCCAATCGTGGGTGAAGTCCGCCACGGTCCTGTAGCGTTCCTCGCTTAAACGTAAAGCCTCCTCCGACATCTTCCGATCGGTAATGTCCAACCAGGTGCCGGTCATGCGCAAGGCCTCACCTTTTTCATCTCGGCGGACCACCTTGCCTGTGGACAGTATCCATTTCCATTCGCCCGATTTGGTCCTGTATCGATATTCATTGCGGTAGTTGTCCGTGTCGCCCCTAATGTGAGCGTTCAAGGCCGACACGGCACGCTCCCGGTCATCGGCATGCAGGCCCTTGGCCCATGCGTTCAATGTCTGAACGGCCCCGCCGGACTCGTACTCGATAATCTCCAGGAAGCGCGTATTTACCTTGACCTTGCCGGTTGGAACATCCATGTCCCAAACCCCCAGATCGGCACCGAGGAGCGCCAATTGAAGCCTGTTTTCGCTTTCTCTTAGGGCTTCCTCGACCCTCTTGCGCTCCGTAATGTCGTGGAACATTACCAAGGCCCCGTCCTTGCCCTCCCATCGAATGGGAATGGCGGAAACTTCAACTCGAAAGTGGGAGCCGTCGGTTTTCAAGTACACCTGTTCCTGATTGGTCACGCACTGCTTCTCTTCGTTAAGGAGCCTTATCCTCTCCTTAATTCGGTCGTGAAAACCGGCTTCAAAGCGGTCAAGCACCGGCTTACTCAGGAGGTCGTCGGGGGTGTCCGCGCCGAAGGCCCTAAGTGCCGCACGATTCAAATAGGCGAAGCAATACTCCGTTTGTACGAAGACAGGCTCCGGCGCGTTTTCCACCAGAAATCTGAAGCGCTCTTCGGCTTCCCCCAGAGCTGTTTCGGTCCTTTTGCGGTCGCTGATGTCGCGAATGGACTGGATTGCCCCGACCGTTCTACCTTCCGGATCCAGCAGGCGCGTTGCCGTGCTCCACACCCACGCGGGGCCGCGGCCCCCCATGTCGGGCAGATAGGCCTCGGAAAACACGCGACCGGCTTCCTGTTTGAAGGAAAGGTAACTATCAGCGATTTGGTCATCCGGCTTCACGACCAAGTTGATCAAGAGAGGACGCCGGCCCCCGTAAAATGGAACGGCATATTCATAATCGCCCTTACCGACCATGTCGGCCGCACTCACGCCCGTCATTTCCGCGATTGCCTTGTTCCAAGCCGTAACCTTGCCTTCATCGTCGATCACAAAGGTCGC
>JAZDOF010000312.1:0-9897 GCA_043799015.1 Pseudomonadota bacterium
GACCGTCCGGCTCAACCCCTGCCGCGGCCGCCAGCAGTCGAATGTTTCCCCCGTGTTTGAAGCCTTCCATGTTGTTCACACCGAAGCGAGGGTTTATCCCCGCCCGTTCCCTGGATGCCGACGTAGGGGCGGGGATAAACCCCGCCCCTACGTTACCTTGGTTCCGCTGGGCCGGCTTTGCCGCAAAATTCAGGGACCGTCACTATAACTTGTGGGTTTTCGTGGAATATCCACCTACCCCTTCAGCTCGTTGATTTTCTCCTCCAGTGCGGGAACCACCTCAAAGATGTCGCCGACTATGCCGTACTGAGCAACCCTGAAGATGGGAGCTTTGGCGTCCTTGTTCACAGCGACCAGCAACGGGTTCCCTTTGATTCCGCCAAGATGCTGGAAAGCACCGCTGATGCCCAGAGCAAGGTACACCTTGGGCTTGACTTCGACCCCCGAAGTACCCACTTGTCTGTACTTCGGCAGCAGTCCCTTGTCCACGATGGGCCTTGAGCAAGCTACAACCCCGCCCATGGCATCCGCCAGGGACTCGAACATGCCCAGGTCTTCCTCATCTCCGATGCCGCGACCCACGGCCACGATAATGTCCGCACCGGCGATGTCCACATCGCCCTTTTCCGCTTCCACGTACTCGAGGAACCGCTTCTTCAAAGGTTCGTCGGTGAGCGGCGAAGCAATCTTCTCGACGGTCCCGCCGACCGCACCTGCGGGCTTGAATGGGAACGCTCCGGCACGCAACGTCAGGACTATCCTCTCAGCTTCACCGAACGATACGACGGCATTGACCTTGTAGCTGTACATCTGCCGTGTCGCGACCGGACGGCCGTCCTGGACGTCCAGGGCGATACAGTCGGTGGCCGAAGCAGCGTCGAGAGCAACGGACAAACCGGGTGCAAGATCAATGATGGAGTTGGAATTGCCCATGATGAGCATATAGGGGCTTTGACCGGCAAGGATGGCCGTTAGAGCCTTGGTCATGGCCTCGGAAGTAAAATGCTCCAGCCGTGCGTCATCGACCGCGAGCACCTTCGGGCACTCCTTGGCCAGTTGTTCCGCCATTGCGTCAACGTTTGCGCCCAGGACGAGGCCGATGAGTTCCGCTCCGAGCTTCTCCGCCGCGGCTTGCCCTGCGGACAGGGCGTCCCATGTGGTGTCGCGCAGCTTCTGCTGTCTGTGTTCGGCAAGGACGAATATCCGCTTCATCAGGCAATACCCCCTTTCTCCTTGAGGATCGCGGCCAGGCGCCCCGCGGCCTCTTCCGCCTTCCCTTTTATGATTTCCGCTCCTTCTCCTTCAGGGGGCAGGAAGACCCTGTCGATTTTGACCTTCCTTCCACCGGCGCCCACTCGGGCCTCGTCGAGTTCGATATCGCCCATACCCACCACGGGTATTTCCATTCCCGACACCTTTCGGACAGCGCGGATGGACACGAACCTGGGTTGATTAAGACCGGTAGCCACCGAAATCACGGACGGCAGATCCAGTTCCAGGGACTCCGACAGACCGCCTTCCAGTTCTCGCACGATTCGCGCCTTCCCGTCGCCTGCCTCGATCTTGTGGACCAAAGTGGCCCCGGGTACCCCCAGGACCGAGGCCAACATGCCGCCGAGCTGTCCCGCACAATCGTCTTCGGCCTGTGTCCCCGTCAGCACCATGTCCCAGGAACGGCTCTTTATGAAGGCCCCAAGTATTCGAGCAATCCCCAACCCATCGGAACCATCGAACGCGTCGTCCCATAGGGTGTATGCCTCGTCGGCTCCTCTGGCAAGACTTTCCCTGAGCATTTCCTCGGCTTCCTCGGGCGCGACGCTGACCACCGTGACCTTGCCGCCGAGCTTCTCCTTAATTTGAACGGCCTCTTCGACGGCAAACCGGTCCCACTCGTTTATGTCATAGTCCAGATCGCCCTTTTCGATGTCCCTATCCCCCTTACTTATGGAAAGATCGGCCTCGGAGGTGTCGGGAATCCATTTGATACAAACGATAATATCCATGTATCCTCCAGATCCTATTTGTATAATTGGTCGGAAGCGATTTCATTCACGCCCGGACGAACACGGCCGAGAACTACGGTCCAATGTCCGAACGGAGCCAAGCGTCTAGGAGGTGTTTCCGAAACGCTACGTTGTTACCGAATCTTCCCCTCCAGGCTCCTATCCACCAACTCCACCAGGTCGATGACCTCCAGCTTACCTTCATTCCCGGTGGTCTTAACCGCGTCTTCCAGATTAATCAGACAAAACGGGCACGCGGTAACGATAACTTGAGCGCCTGCTTCAACGGCCATTCTCACCCGGACTTCTCCCATCCTTTCTTTCTCTTCCTCGTTCTCGTACCATATCAGCAAGCCGCCGCCGCTGCAGCAGAAGCTTCTCGAACGGGAACGGGTCATCTCGGAATATTTTATTCCGGGAATACCTCGCAGCACGGCCCGTGGTTCCTCATAGATCCCGTTGTGCCGCCCCAGATAACAGGGATCGTGGTATGTCACCGTCCTGCCGGCAAGATACTCCCCGTTCAGTCTGATCGCCCCGGATTCGAGATACCTCGCGAGCAGAACCGCTGCATGGGTCACCGGGAACTTGACCGGATACTCATTGCGAATGGTATTGAATGCATGAGGGTCGAACGTGACGATGTCGTTGAAGGTTCGCTCCTTGAAGGCCTCGATGTTCTTCTGAGACACCTGTTCAAACAGGCCTTCTTCACCGAGTCTGCGGATTTCGTTGCCTGAATCGGTTTCGTCTTTTCCGAGGATGCCGAAGCTCGTACCTGCGGCGGTCAGTATCCTTGAAAAGGACTTGGAAATCTCCTGAATACGCGGGTCGAACGAACCGCAACTATCAACGAAAAACAAGACATCCGCGGAATCGCCCTTATTCAGTTCCTTGACTTCGACCCCTTCAAGGGCCTTTGTCCACGCGGCACGCTTGGTCTTAACGCCTCCGTAGGCATTCCCCTTCTTCTTAATTTGCTGCATGGGCTTCTGAAGCGAAGGAGGCATGCGGCCTTGTTCCACCAAGTAACGCCTCATATCCACTATTTTGTCTATGTATTCGATGAAAATGGGACACTCGGCCTCGCAGGCGCCGCAGGTGGTGCAGGCCCATATCTCCTCTTCGGTGATCAAACCGCCCGTGAATTCGATCCCGTCGTCCATCGGAGGGGATCCGAAAACGGGGTGCCGTTTGTATGCATAGTCTCTCGCTTTGATGCTTATCATCTTGGGCGAAAGGGCACGCCCGACGGTGGCCGCGGGGCAATTGTCCGAACATCTTCCGCAATCGGCACAGGAATAGAAATCAAGAATGTGTTTCCAAGTGAAGTGTTCGAGCTTGCTTACACCGCACTCCTCCAGGGCCATCCAATCATCGACGCCCCATCGAACCGGCTTGACCGCGCCGCCCTTCAGCTTACCGAAGTAGACGTTAGGCAACGCCGTGATAACGTGGAAGTGCTTGGAAAGAGGCAGATAGTTGAGCAGGCCGAAGAAAACAAAAATATGGACCCAGTAACTCCCGGCGTGCAGGGTATTAAGAGTGTCCATCTTGAGTGTCCACATCAAGGTCCCGGCAATATAGGAGGCTGGGAACAGCAGGAACGACCCCGCCTCGCTCTTGGCCGATAAGGCGGTGCCGTCGAATATCATATCCGTTATCATGAGAGCGGACACGGCTCCCAAGATGATGTACGCCTCGGCTCCGTGGCCTTCATACCCCTCGGGGTGCTTGAAGCGCTCCGGTTCGAAGGCGGCTCGCCGCACTATCGCTGCGACACACACAATCAGCACCACAAGGACCGTGTAATCCTTCACGACTTCATAGGCAAAACCGAGATCGCCTCCCATGAAGGGAAGATGAAACCCCGGCACAAATCCCATCCCTATGAGTGTCAGAGACCGAAGGGACAGAATGCAGAAGCCGGCAAACAGAAGCATGTGCATAACGCCTGCGAGAAAATATCGCGGCTGCCTTGCCTGGCCCACTCCGTATACGAGCAGATGCTTCAGCCTCGCGCCCGCCTCGGAAAACCGCGGATCGGGCATCGACTTCCGGAGAAGCTGGAAACGCTGTGAGATAAGGAACGCGAAGAAGAAAACACCAAATACCGAGATTACAAGTGATACGTAGGGCGCCGGGATCCCGGCCAAGGAGAGCTCGGCCGGTTCGAGCAGATTCATTGGGAAAACCCCTTGACTTGAGGCGCCGTGACCCACAATGGTCCCCTTGCCACTGAGGCCCGCGCGCCGGTTGGAGGACGCACGATCCGCCGCGAATCACCGACGCCGTGAATCCGGGGAAAACCGGGCTCGGAGGCATCGACCCGACGACTGCCGGGGGGTCGCGCCGCAGGTATCAGGATGTACCGATAGACTCATGCACGGAAGGAGCGGCCTAGCGCCGGCCTTCCGAACCGGCCCCCCGGTTGTCCGACCCGGTCGCATCGCGGGTTCGTCGCCTGGAGATGGAAATCAGCCCACCAGTACGGCAAGTATCTTTGCCGGTTTGTCGCCATGCGCCCTGACCAGGTGGAGGCTGGTGGAGTCATAGTATACGCTGTCGCCCGGCTTGAGTACTTCTCTTGTCCCTTCCACAAGGACCTCCATCTCGCCTTCCAGAACGTAGATGAACTCCTGACCGTCATGACTGGAGGGCTGGTCACCTGCCGCCGGATACAGGGTGACTATGAAGGGTTCCATCCTCTTATCTTTCTTGCCGGCCGCAAGGGACTCATACTCATATCCGTGCTTCTGTTCACGAGCCTTGCCGAAACGGGTGAATTTCTGCCTCTGCCCGGAGCGTACGATGGTGAAGGAGTCCTCCGCTCCGGATATGACTTCCGACATGCTCATCGAAAGGGCTTTGCTCAACTTGATCAACTGGCCCAGTGGGAGATAGGTCTCGCCGGATTCAACCGATGCCAGCAAATCTTCTCCTATACCCGTCTTGGCTGCGAGCTCGCCTATGGTAAAACCTCGCTCTTCACGGCCTGCACGAATCCGGTGACCGTGCTTTGCGGCCCGCTCCGCTTCCTGGTTCTCCCTCGCCTCCGCCAGGGCGGCGGAATCCGTAAGCAGGTCCTCCCCCTTGCCCTCAGCGTAGTGATCTACCGTGTCCTGCAAATCCTCGTATGGATTTTCTCTCTTTTCGTCGTCCACGACTATTCCTTTCCCGGCCCTTTAGTCGGCTTTCCATCGCTATTGTGAGGCTTGAAAAAACCGTCCCGGAACCAACGACAAGATGACGAACCCGACACCATGTGACGCTGCGGCGGGGTTTAGCTCCGCCCGTCTCCTTGGATCCGTCGTAACCGGCGGGGATAAACCCCGCCGCTACGGACGCCGTCCGGTGCCACGGCTGGAACGGCCGACAAGCCTCATACAATGCTTCACGTCTCCGCGGGCGGAGATCACATGGATTTCCCCGGCACTCCGATGTTTCTGGCAATGACTATGCGCTGGACCTCCGAAGTCCCTTCACCGATATCCAGCAGCTTCTGGTTGCGGTAGTGCCGTTCCGCCGCGTAGTCTTTCATCAGGCCGTAACCGCCGTGGAGTTGCACCGCGTGGTTGGCGGCCCTGTAGTATGTTTCCGAGCATACAAGTTTGGCCATAGCACTGTCTTTGGGGGTCATCTTGTGGTTGTCCATGAGCCAACAAGCGCGGTACAGCAGGAGTCTGGCCATTTCAATTTCGGTGAACATATCGGCCAGCTTGAAGGCATTGATCTGGAACGACCCAATGGGTCTGCCGAACTGCTTGCGTTTCTTGGAGTAATCCAAGGCCAGATCGAAGGCTCCTTGAGCTCCTCCCAGTCCCATGGCTCCGATGGACAGACGACCGCCGTCCAGGGTTTTCAGCATTTGGTGAAAACCTTCGCCTTGACCGCCCAGGAGGTTTTCTTTCGGCACTCTACAATCGTTGAATGTAAGCTGGCCCGTGTTTGAAGACCGCCAACACATCTTTCCGTGCATGGGCTCGGCCGTAAACCCGGGAGTCCCGTTTTCCACAAGAATGCAACTGATCTCTTGCTTGCCGGGCCCCTTTTCACCCGTTATGCACTGGACCACGCATACGGCGCTCATATCCGTGGTCGAGTTGGTTATAAAGATCTTGCTCCCGTTGATAACCCACTCGTTGCCGTCCAATACCGCCGAGGTGCTCGAAGCCCCGGCATCGGAACCCGCATCCGGCTCGGTAAGTCCGAAGGAGGCCAGGATCTTCCCCTTGCACAGATCCGGAAGCCATTTCCGTTTCTGCTCCTCGCTGCCGAAATAGTAAATTGGCGCTATTCCGAGTGAATTCCCGGCTGCGACGGTGGCGGCCTGCGATCCGTCTATCCTGGCAATTTCCTCAACTATGATGATGTAGTTAAGATAGCCTACGTCGCTTCCGCCGTACTCCTCGGACACGAAAGGTCCGAAAAAGTCCAACTCTCCCATCTTGCGGGTCAAATCGTAAGAAAACTGCTCCTTATCGTCTAGTTCCTGAGCTATGGGAGCGATCTCTTTTTCCGCGAATTCGCGTACGACCTTCCTTGTGAGTTCTGCATCCTTGGGAAGATCAAAATTCAAGGACATACTAGAAACTCCCTTCTGCCGGATTTATATGAGAACGGTCTTAGGGGCTGCGTGACGCCCGCGCCCCGTGATCTCCGCTTACCGACGACCGGTTCAGTGCTTCACGGCTTGATACTCGTTCAGGATGACGCCCGCGAAGGCTCCCGGTATTCCAAGAGACAGGATTCTACGTGATTAGTAATCCTTAACAGATGCTGAAAGGGTTTGTCAAGAAATCGGGCGGGCCCGAGCCGACCGGCCGGTTGGACATGAAGAAACGGTCCCGCTTCATTTCCCCGCCTGGTAAGGTTTTCCCGGGTAACTTATGACAAAGGTGAAGTTCGGGAACGCCTTAGGTAGTCCCATCATATTGAAGACCATGACCCCGATGGAAAGCCTGTCAACCCAAGAGGACAAAGGCCAGCCGAAATGCACCGTCACCTTCCGGTCCCCAAGCTCATATTCCACGACTTTGAGCAATCCCACGATGTGCTGATAGACGCTTCGACGCTGTGCGGCAAAGCGAAAATGATTGGGCGCCAGTCGCTTCGGGGCCCCTTCTCGCGGTTGAAAGAAGGTTACGTATGCCTCGTTTTGCCGCACCTCCCTCAGTTGCTCTTCTCTGGGCCGTCGCAGATATAGCCGGATTTCCGGCTCGGTCGACTCGGCAAGATGCAGGATCATGTCCATGTGGCTGTCGCTTTGGGCGATCTCCTTGATCTCGGGCGACCACTTCCTGGATACCAGGAGACCTGCGACCAGTACTACTCCCGTTACGGAAGCCCACAATTCGGTTCCATGTGGTTTCATCCAAGCCAAGAAGACGAAGCAGCTCACAAACACTACGAACATGACAAGCGTAACTACACGACTCGTGTTGAACGTCATTACTTCCTTGGTACCCATGGCGTACCGATAGACAAGGAGGCAGCCCATATTGATACAGAAACTCGCAATTAAGCCCAGAGCGTACATGTCCGCGAGAATCATCTGACTGCCCTGGGTCACAAGGATAATGGCCGAGTATGTGCAGGCATTAAGTATGTGAATTCGATAGAGCGACTGGTTCCGGTTGGTCGCCATGAGCCAACGGAACCCATATCTGTGAGCGACCCGTTCCATGAGTTCACTCGATGCCACGAATGCCGTGTTCACGGCCATGATCAATGTTAGGCTGGCCAGCACGGCCACGGCCACGCCGAACGGCATGCCGTTGATCATCGTGGCATAGTAGGTGATTAAGTCCCCCTCGTGGAGATGAAAGTCTATGGGAGCGGACAATGCCAACGCGGCCACCAGGGGCGTAACAAGGCCCACTGTAAGGGCCAGAAATATGTATGCCTTCCCGATCTCACGCCAGGTTCGCACCAGCGCAGCGGTCTGGAGCACGGATTCCACGCCCGAGTAAGCAAGCACGCAACTCGCGACGGAGGCTATGAAGAAGCTGTAGTCCTTGGCCAACGACCCGCCATGGAACCCCTTGACCGCCTGACCGAACGAGTCGGACAGCCGCCCCAACGACGGCTCGTCCAGGGCCAGGATACCGGACACTATCAGGTTGGCGAAGATCAGTGCGGCAAAGACGAAGATCGAAAGCGTGAAGCGGACGTTTTCTCGAATTCCGAGAACGTTTAGACCGGCAACCGCCCAGACTATCACTATGGAGCTTGTCATCATGGTGACGTGCGAAATTTTGAAAAACGACATGGCGTTCTGAACCGCGCTCACTGATGACAGACACGCGGTGAGGATATAATCCACCATGATTGATGAAACGGCCACAAAAGAGACGACCGGCCCCATGACCAGGTAGGAGAAGGAATAGACCCCACCACCGAATATCCCGTGGTGCTCGAGGATTTCGGCAATCTCCACCAACCGCGTGGTCATGTAATGGATGAAGACCGCCGTGAAGGCAATGAAGAATATCGCGCTCGGCCCGATGAAGCGATACGCCTCGGCCGGAGCGTAGAACACGGAGGTAAGCTCGTCCATCAAGGTGATAATGGCAACACCGAGCCACGTAAGCCAGTAACGCCCGTTGAAGTAATGCGACACCAAGTCGCGCTTGCGGAGGAGCATAACAAAAAAGCCCACAAGGGCCACGTTCATGATCACAAGTATGTATGTCTTCATGCGGCGTCCGATGGTGGTCCGGAATTCCCGGATGAGCTTTGAATACGAGGTGGGAGAGTAACGCTTGGCGCCCGTTTAGGCAAATGCTTCGGCATAGCGGACGGATCTTTTCAATGTCGCGGTTGAGCGGTTGTCGATGGAAACGGCACCCAGCCGGCGGCGCCGGACCGCTACCGGATGAAAAGAACCAGAACGACCGATACGGACACGATCGACAACAAAGTCGACGACATGATGCCCGCAGCGGCCAAGTCCAGGTCACTGTCGAGCTGGGCGGACAGTATGAAGGTCTGTGGCGATGTAGGTAGCGCGAAGAAAATCATTGCAACCTGAAACGCCGGCCCGGTTATGCCGAAGAAACAGAGGACGAGGTAGCCCACAAGGGGCATAAAGGCAAGCTTGAACACGTTTCCCGCAAGAGCGGGTCCCACCATCGGCCCGGTGAGTCCGCGGAAGCTCAGCGCACCCCCGATGGAGATCAGGGCCATGGGGAGAGTAAGCATGGACATCAAGCCGAGTGTATTGTCCACAAACCGCGGAAAATGGATGTTAAGACGCGAATAGATTACACCCAGCACACAGGCGATGATCAGCGGGTTTGAAACCAAGGCCTTTCCGATCAAAACGGCTTTGTCCCGACCGGCATAGACCGCGTCGGAGTACCAGATTAGGGTCCCGACACACAGCACGTTGATGAACGGGATCACGAAGCCGATTAGAAGACCGAACCGTCTGACCCCGTCCTCTCCCAAGGCATTCAACAGTACCGCCACCCCTATGTACGTACTAAACCTAAAGGAGATCTGCGCGAACGAACCGATCAATCTTCGGTCCATGCCCGTGAGTTCGGCAAAGACAAGGCACGCGGCGAAAGTCGTGAACACCGCGGCAAGGACCGCCAGGACAAACGCCGGAGGTACTTGAATCGCGGCGGACGGGGCACCTATCTTCCAGAAAAGAAGTGCCGGAAAAAAGATATAGTAGATCAACCTGTCGGAATTTCTTAGAAACCGGTCGTCGGTCAGCCCGAATCGCTTGAGACCCCACCCCAGCAGTATTAGAACGAAAATAGGGAGTACGCTGTTGAGAATGAGGGCCATATGGAACGAGCAATCCCTTCGTTATCCGTTACGCGTCGGCAATGCCGCTTACCACGCACCAAAGCGATCTCGGCGAAGCCGGAGGCCTGATGGC
>JAZDOF010000429.1:0-2707 GCA_043799015.1 Pseudomonadota bacterium
ACATACGTAACGATTTCCACTCCACTCCAAAGCGGGGCATGGGGCCTTGTAGTGACCGTAGATCATGGACCCGAGCCTGCAAATGGTATTCCGGCAGCAGTACCCGCATCCGACGCATTCGCGCGATTCGCTCAACACCAATCTCCTCTGACCTATAGCGGTTGCCAAAAGAAATGACCGTTTGTCCGTCCAGCCATTTCCAGGATCTCAAGAGAAATCCCCCCTGGCCCCCCTTTAGAAAAGGGGGGTAACCAGTTGCCCGCAGGCGCCTTTTTTGCCCCCCCCTTACCGGGCTCCCGGTAAAGGGGGGCGGGGGGGATTTGGCTGTTTCGGACAAAACTTTTGGCAACCAGTATATGCCTGAGAGATATACCCTTCTCCTATTTTGGCGCCTATGCCCCCTCCAAGCTTGGAAAGGGACAAAGGGCTGGGACACACGAAAGGGACGAGGATTTTGTCACTTCCCGTATATGCTGCCGTCGTAAACCTCAACCACGCTATCGATTCTTGAACAGAGGGCCCGACAGGACCTTTTGCCCGAAGGAGCCCTTTGAACTCGTCCTATCGCGGTCCGAGGTCTTGCCTTCGCGCGCGGCAACCGGTTTGGACGGCGCCGCACGCATGGACAACGAAATGCGGTTTCGTGGGAGGTCGACTTCAAGCACGGTGACCGTGACACGTTGTCCGACTTTTGCCACCTCGTTGGGGTCCGCCACAAAGCGATCCGCCAGTTGGCTCACGTGAACCAAGCCGTCCTGATGCACACCGACATCGACGAAGGCGCCGAACTTAGTTACGTTTGTGATAATACCCGGCAGCTTCATTCCGGGCTGCAGATCCTGAATCGTATGCACGCCGTCCTCGAAGCGGAATGCCTCGAACCTCTCCCGAGGGTCCCGCCCGGGTTTGGCCAACTCGGCTATGATGTCCTCCAGTGTGGGCAATCCCACCTTATCGGTCACGTAATCCGCAATCTTGATCTTCTTCCGTATGCCCAAATTCCGCATGATGTCCTGCACGGAAGTACCCGCATCTCCCGCCATGCGCTCAACGATGTGGTAGCTTTCCGGGTGAACGGCGCTGCCGTCCAACGGGTTCACGGCATCCCGTATCCTGAGGAACCCGGCTGCCTGCTCAAATGCTTTGGGCCCCAGTCGAGGGACTTTTAGAAGCTGTTTTCTGGACCCGAACGGACCGTTTGTGTTGCGCCATTCAACGATATTCTTGGCCAGCGAGGGACCGAGGCCGGAAACGTACGTGAGCAGCTCACGGCTTGCGGTGTTCACCTCTACGCCTACGGCGTTGACACAACTTGTCACCACGTCGTCAAGCCTGCCTTTGAGGGCGCTTTGGTCCACGTCGTGCTGGTATTGACCGACTCCGATGGCTTTTGGGTCGATCTTCACCAGCTCCGCCAGCGGGTCCATCAGCCGTCGGCCTATGGATACGGCCCCGCGGACCGTGACATCATGATCGGGGAACTCGTCGCGTGCTGATTTTGATGCCGAATAAACCGACGCACCGCTCTCATTGACCATCACTATGGTGATGGATTCCGGGAGACCGAGCCCACTGATGAATGCTTCCGTTTCACGGCTTGCGGTCCCGTTTCCCACCGCGACGGCTTCAATCTTGAAACGCCGGCAGAGGTCCTTCACCAGTTGTCCGGCAAGCTCGGCCTGTTTCCCGCCGTGTGTGGGATAGATCGTCTCATAGTATAGGAGCTTTCCCTGCTCGTCCAGACAGACCAGCTTAGCCCCGGTCCTGAATCCCGGATCCAGGGCCATGAGCCGCCGCCGCCCCATCGGAGCCGCCATCAAGAGCTCCCGCAGGTTGTCCCCAAAGACCCGGATGGCTTCCTCGTCGGCGCGTTTCTTTATTTCGTTACGAATTTCCGTTTCCATGGACGGGGCCAGCAACCTATTGTAACCGTCCTCCGCAGCAGCGGATACCTCTTGTCCCGATGGTCCCCGGTTTCGTACGAAGCGGCTCTTCAGCAACCCGATGGCGGTTTCTTCAGGTGGGCGAATGCGAAGCGACAATACCCCCTCGTTTTCTCCGCGGAACATTGCCAGCACGCGATGTCCGGGCGCCTTCTCCACATCCTCCTCCCAATCGACAGAGTCTCTGAATTTAGCGCCCTGCTCTTCTTGACCTCCGGTTTTATGGGACTTGATGGTACCTTTACGAGCAAAAAGGTCGCGCATTGCCGCCCGCGCGTCCGGGTCTTCATTGATCCGCTCCGCAATAATGTCTCTCGCCCCTGCTAGTGCGTCGTCCGCGGATTCCACCCCCTTTTCGGGGTCTATGAATGCCGAGGCTTCCGCCAAGGTATCGCTGCATTCCTGGAGGAAGATGATGTCCGCCAAAGGCCCCAACCCTTTTTCCTTGGCGATGGACGCCCTTGTCCTGCGTTTGGGACGGTAGGGCAGGTAAAGGTCTTCAAGAACCGCCATCGCATCAGCGCCGGTTATGGCTTCCCGCAGTTCATCGGTGAGAAGGTCGCGTTCCGTCAGCGAATCCAGGATCGTATGTCGCCGTTTGTCGAGCTCATCGAGCTGTTTTGCACGATCGCGAATATCGGTTATCGCCACTTCATCCAGCAGGCCGGTGGCCTCCTTGCGATACCGGGCGATAAACGGCACGGTGCATCCTTCTTCGAGCAGCCCCGCAGCCGCGCGGACCTGATTCAAATTGAGCGACAGCT
>JAZDOF010000314.1:0-2052 GCA_043799015.1 Pseudomonadota bacterium
CCCGCCCGTTCCCTGGATGGCGACGGCGGGCGGGGATAAACCCCGCAACGTTACCTTGGTTCCGCCGGGCCGGCTTTGCCGCAAAATTCAAGGAGCGTTAATATAGGTAGCGATTTATCCTGCCTTTTCCACTTGAACCAGATAACGAAGCTCGATTTCCTTTTCCTTGGGATGGTCCGTGGACAATACCATACGGCCCATATAGTAGTGTGACCCTTCGCTGCGTTCGAGTTTCAATACCACGTTGAACTCTACCGACTTTCCCGGGTCTATTTGGAGCCTATCCGGAGCAAGTGACGCCGTGGCCTTTCCTCCGAAAATCCGTACGTTGTCCAATATGATGGACTGCTTGGACGTGTTGGTGGCCTTTAGGGGAAATGAGACCGATTCCGTGAAATCAGGGAGCCGTCGCGTAAGCGAAAGGGGCTCCACTTCGACCTCTCGGATCACATCTGCGTACAGGGTGAGTTTCACAACGGGCTTTTTGGGGTCGTTGGATTGTACGAAGATGGTTTTCTGTTTCTTGCCGGGGCTCAGTCCTTCGGTCTCAAAGGCCGCGACGATTTTGCTCTTATGCTTGGGCGCCAGGTTGCCGGCCCCTTCGACGGCGCGGGTGCATCCGCAACTGGATCTCAATTTCTCGATTCTCAGAGTTTCATCCCCGGAGTTGATGAAGGGAAATTCGGCCATAACCTTGTCGCCGTAGTATACTCGCCCGTAATCGTGGGAGTCTTTCTCGAACGTGATAGCCGGTCCCGCCTGGGCGGAAGACATGAAGGTCAGAGTCGCGATGGCCAGTGCCGGGATCACGGTAAACCGGGTCATTATGGTTGTACTCCTTTTCAATAGTCCTGCTCGATGCTATCATGCGGGTCGATCGATAAATCAATAGAGGCTGATCGACGAGTGCCGGGCCGGGTGACGCCGACGACTTATTATAATACGGCGTGAAGCCAATGCAATGACTTCGGCCCGCAAGACTTCGGCGCGAGAGATGGAGAGCGGATGCCCACGGCGAAATCCGCCGCAACCAAGCATGTAAGTCTCCCGGGTAAGAAGGAATGAACCACCCCGGGTCCCTGCTTCCGCAGGGACGACGTCGATGAGCCGTGGCCTGGTCCAAACCGAGAGCGATTTTCATAGTCGGTTGTGACCCTCTCGGTCATGGCCGTTCATGGGAACAAGTTTTTCATAGAGAGGAAAAAGATGTCCGATTCAGGTTCCTCCTATCCGGAGTTCAGTTGCACGATCTGTGGAGATCGTGCTTTGCCCGCATCAAAGGAAAGCGATTCCCTGTGCGTTCGTTGCCACGAAACGTCCGACGTTCTGTTCCACGAGGAGATGAGACGAGTAGAGCTTCTCCGTACGGTTCGCGGAAGGGACGTGGAGTTGTACGACGTCAAGCATCCGCTGGCGGTTACGGAGAAGAACCATTGTGGGCAATTGATAATAGTGAGGGCCGGGCAAGGATTCGAGGTCAAGATATGGCTTCGTTCGGAAGCGCTGGATTGGATGACCAAGCTGCACGACCCCTCGACGGGCTTCACGTCCCGGGATAACCGGCTGGATGCCCTTATCGGCAACGTGTCTCTCCTTATTGAATCTTGGGGCGGTGGTCCGTATTATATGGACATCTTCCACGTAAGTCATTCGGTGACGACGGAAGGGGAAATCTGAGGATCAGCGGCCGCAGTACGTCCCGTCCGAATCCGGGAGATGTCGGAAACAGACGAATCCCCCAACCCCCTCTTTGCCGGGAACTCGGTAAAGGGGACAAAATGCCGTGTGGGGAGATATGTTGATCCCTCCTTCCGTCAAGGTAGGCAGGGGGGATTTTCATGGGAAACCCTGAATAAGTCCGAGCGCACAAACTGACATTTCCCTCTCTAACCGCGAAACTTGTGGTTGGGAAGCTCGGATAGGGACGATGGCCATGGCCGGGGTAAGCGAAGATCGGTCCGGGGCTTAGTGCCGGGCCGGATGGGGATACGGCCGGATGACGATTCGGCACGAAGTTGAGCCGTGATGGAAGGGGCATACCGTGTTCGGCAT
>JAZDOF010000475.1:0-3734 GCA_043799015.1 Pseudomonadota bacterium
TCTAGAGCCCTGTTTGCATCCGGTGGCCTCATCGTCGGGCTTCTGGGGGCCCTCGTTGGCGCCTTTGGGACGGGCACCGTGACAAAATGGCTGATCCAGGCCGTTAAGTGGCTTTCCATTCAAGCAGAGCTTGAACTTTGAGGTGTCGTTTCCCTTTAGGACCCAATCCCTCAGGTTCGAGATTCTGAGTTTTAGAAAGTCGTTGAACCGGAGCTTGCCCTTAACTTCCTCGATAGTAAGTTCCGGACCAATCGGTTTGTCCTCCTCCGCCGATGAGCCGGGATTGAATGGAAGCAGCCCCAATACCAGCCCGAAAAGCAGAAGTGGGCACAGAGTCACTCGCAGCCTTTTGGTTTCGGCCGGCATCGATTACGTCTCCCCGTTGCTTGGATATCGCATTCCATACCGTCTGATAAGAACCTAGTGGATCGTTTCATGATTACCTTTATGTTACCACGATGTAGGCGGTTTTTTTTTCGTGGGGCGACCGGCGGTCGCCCTCTTGCTCGAAACGATCAGGTCTGCAATGCAAACCTGCTGATGAATCGTTCCGCTAGGTCTTATGTATGGTACGCATCAAGAAAATCTACCCATCCGGGGTATGATGTCGGCGCTTTCAAGCACATGTACTTGGCCCTATAGTTGTCATACAGGTCTGCCCGTGGTGGAAACCAAACGGAGAGTCCATGAGCGTTCTGCACGGAATCTCCGTAAGTTTCCGAACTTATGACGCAGGCTTCGGCGCATTGGACCAGCGTTTTGCATGCCGTGGTCACCTGCGGGTCGTTGACGGTGCTGCTGATACCGTTGGCTGCATGAATCAGGTCCACGTAGTCTGCATATTCGAAGCTTTGGATTCGCCGTCTGATGTCCTTAACCTTCGGCCCGAACTTGGAAATATTTGCAGCCAGCAATGCCCCCAAATCACTCAAAGCTTTTACCACTTCATCGGTCTTGGCCAAATCTATGGCTGACTGCGTGACACCGTAAACGCCTATGTCTTTGTATGATGTAATGTATTCTCGCACGATCTTAGTCCCCAGTTCGCTGCCGTCCGCAGATTCTTTCATAGCTTTCAGCACCTTGTCGTACGGCCAGCCGTCACCAGGTTCCGTCTGCTCGGAACCTACCACCACACGAGCGAAGTCTTTGAAATGGTGTGCTATTTCTACCATGTTCATGAGACAGGCATCAAAACCCAGAACCTCTATCTTGTTGTCCCCGCCAAGTCCAGCTCTCTTGAACACGCCCTCGATTTCGGGCATGTCAAGAGAGGATCCAAAATCGTCTATGCCAATATCTCTTCGAGGCAGACGAAACCCTGCCCCATGGTTCCAAATCACGGTCAGGGTCTTGTCGGCACAAAATCGATGGAACCCCCAATCCATGAAGGATCTCAGGGATTCGGGATCGCCTGAATCTTTTTCCGGCAAGCGTTCAAGGACCACCCGGTGGGCCGTCCCCGTGTAGTCGCTCTTCGTGATTTCGTAACGAATGGACCCGGTGTGCTCACCGTAAGTGTCTATTTCAACTCCCACATGGACTTTGTCGGAGGCGCCTTCCTGGCAGAGTTCCTCAATGTCTTCAAGACCTGCATCACTGAGGTTGTTGTCGCCGGCAATGTAGGCCATGAAGGCCCATTCGCGCTTGTCGGGGTTTCTCTCCAGCTTCCTTTTCTCCGATGACATGATCATACTCCTTTGCTCTTCGTGTCGGATTTCAAACAATGACGGAGGTTCGCGGAGTTCGCCGCGATACTGCTATGTGCTATCCACCGAAAAGAATCACGTATGGATGTTTTCGAAGCCTGATTCCACTGTACGTAACTTGACACCACCCTCCGTAGGCCCGTCTTTACACCAAAAGGCACCTTCGGCGTCACGCGTCGGCGCATCCGACAAAATCTTTCCCTTACCCCTCATCCTGCGACAATATAACCACCGAATACGGCCCCAAACCTACCTCAGCCCGAAAGTTCATGCGGTCCTTGGGACCGTACCTCGCGACGGTGTCGTAACCGCCTTGGTTGCCGAAGTCGGGGCCGTAGACCCGAGCGTCGGTGTTGAGGCGAACACGCCACATGCCTCCTCGGGGGAACCCGAGGGCATAGCGGGTGTGGCTTTTGTTCGCGAAGTTGACCACCACGACGACATCGTCGCCTGGCCCGCCGTTTTGGCTGCGATGGAACGCAATTACTTTGTCGGTATTGTTGAGGTGATGGACATTGATATGCCCGCCACGCAGTCCGCGAGTGTTGTTGAACCAATTGCGTCGCAAACGTATCAGATCTCGGTACAACAGATTGATGCCGGGGAAAGCATCCAGTCGGCCCCAGTCCAGAGGGTCGGTATCTTGGAAGTACCCGTCTTCCAGAAACTCCTGGCCCTGGAAGATCATGGGGATGCCGGGGGCCGTGAAAACCAAGGCGGCACCTAGCGTAGATCTCTTTCGGGAATACCAACTACCCGCGTTGCCCGGCCATATTTCTTCAGGAACCCTGCTTTTGCCGTTTGCGACCTCGTCATGGGATTCCGTGTAGATCACTCGCTTGAAAGCATCGCCTTCGTACCGGTTATAGAGCGCGTCTCGTACCGCGTACATGTCGCGGGCTGCATCATCCGGGGTGATGATCGCATCCCGAATGGGATGTACGAAGCCCGCGTCCCATTGTGTCCCGAAGCCTGCGCCTCCGGCCCCCGTATCCTTTGTGATCCATTCGTTCTTTTGGAGGTCTTCGGCAATGGTGATTTTCCACGGTTGGGAAGAGCGGATCTCGTTGTTGATCCATTGGAGCAGGGTCCAACCCTCCGGGATGTCGTTTGCGGGATCGTTGCACCCGTTGCGGTTGCGGACATTCACCGTCGAGTCGAAACGGAGACCGTCCAGTCTGTATTTGTGTAGCCAAAACAGGGCATTGTCCCGAAGGTATTGCCGCACTTCACCTCGGCCGTAATCCGGCCGAGTGTGCCCCCAAGGCGTGTATGCTCGGTGGTTGTCGTAGAAGTAGATTCCGCCGTTGTGGTCATCCTTGAACCAGCCGTCGAACCGCCACAGGTCGAGATCGTCGGGGCCGAAGTGATTGTAGACAACGTCGAGAATTACCGCGATGCCGTGTGCATGGGCCTCCTTCACGAACCTGTACAGGCCCTGGGGGCCTCCAAGAGCGGATTCCACAGCGAAAGGCACGGCCGGATTGTAGCCCCAAGAGAATTCGCTCCGGTATTCGAGCACCGGCATTATTTCCACGGCATTGATGCCCAGATCACGCAAATACGGCAGCTTCCCGACGACTCGGTCGAACGTGCCCGGGCCTTGGCCGGGTTCATCATTGAAGGTGCCTACGTGCATCTCGTAAATCACCAGTTCGTTCCACGGCGGCATAACGAAATCGTCCCCGGTCCAATCAAAGTCCGGGTCATGGATGACCGCGAAGCCGGACGAATGGGTAACTTGGCTCGCGTACGGGTTCTTTCGCCGCAGTGGCGTTCCCGTGCCGTCATGAACGATGAAAAGGTATTCGTCGCCGATCTTGGCTCCCGGCACTTCCCCGGCCCAACATCCGTCATGCTCTTTGTGGAGCCTGTCAGCCGTCTCGTTGAAGTTGTTGAAGGAGCCGGCCACGAACACCTTTGAGGCAAAGGGCGCCCAAACGCGGAACGCGAAGCCTCCCTGAACGCGTGTGGTCCCCATGCTTCGTCCGGTGGCTGTTGAAACTGTCGCTATCGAAATATCGG
>JAZDOF010000491.1:0-3792 GCA_043799015.1 Pseudomonadota bacterium
CAGGTGATCGCGTAATCATAGTACGAATAAATCAAGAGGTCCCTGAACACCTTTGCGCTCTTCTTGCAAGTTCCTTGGTCAAAAAAGTTTTTCATCACGCAATGTTTGATCTTAGATTTATGAGCCATAACTGGGGCGTACGCCCCGTCAACATAGCCTGCACCAAAATAGCGTCCAAGCTATTGAACCCCGACGACGCAGCTAAGCACAGCCTCCGTGACCTCCTCTGGGAACATCTAGAAGTGGCCATCTCCAAGGAGGAGCAAGTTTCAAATTGGTTCGCCGATCGTTTTTCGGATAGCCAAATATCCTACGCCGCTGGAGATGTCTTCTACCTTCCAACTCTTCTGGACTCGTTGGAACTGAAATTGGAGGGGCAAGGTCTGCTCGGACTCGCACATGCTTGTTTCGCGCACATTCCTGCACGGGTTCGGCTAGATTTGCTAGGTTACAGAGATGTTTATGCCTATTAACGGATGTCTTCCGGTATCTGGTGCTGTCTATGCGTGTACGTGACACACACGGTATTAATGAAGGGATTAGCAGCGCCAAGGCTTCGGTACGGGGTGAGCGCGCGGGGCATCATGCACGAAACGGCTTGGCTATCGGTGCTTGCTTGCGCCGTGATCGCAATCGGCTGCGGGGCTATCCTGTTGATGGTGCTTTGGCGCTAAGAGATGCGATTCTGCGGCCGGAGCGCGGGCAACAGGTTGGACGGGATAGACTGATATGAGGCACAGCCGGCCCAAGAGCAGGTTTTCTTGTGCCCCCCCACGGTCCCGTGCCGCCCATAAGTGTGGGAGTAGAACATGGCATATCGCGAAGACCTGGATCTTGCGTTTCTTGCTCATTGCACGAGCGATGATCTTTCAACGCTTGTGGATATTCTGATCAAGGATGAAAAGGGCAAAGCTCGTCTCACCGAAGAGCTGACCATTCATCCATTGTACAAACAACACGCACCGGACCACCGGAAGTACTGGCCGTTGATCGCCGCGGAAATTCAGTGCTTCGGGGCCAATACGTTCGCTACGTTGGTGCGCGGAGGTGAAGGCGTTCCTTACCGGAAAGTCCTAACGAATGCCTGCAGGAAGATGAAGGTGAATCACAATCCAAAGGCGGACGTCTCCATAATCGAGATGAACCTCTTGATGACGATCCTCATGGACTCGATGCAGGAGATGACGACGGAACAGCTTGAGGAAGTAGTTCGAGATTTCGGAATCAAGACGACCAATTTTACGCCGCAGGCCGTCACCGCGGCATTGCAGGCCGCGGTTGCATTCAGCGGATTCGCAGCGTACAGAATAGCCGTGATCGTTGCCAATGCCGTGGCCAAAGCGATCCTGGGCCGTGGGCTTACCTTAGCGGGGAACGCGGCTCTTACAAGAGTGATCGGGGTCTTTGCGGGGCCGATAGGTTGGGCCGTTACGGGCATATGGACGGCGGTCGGCATCGCGGGACCGGCGTACAGGGTGACCATCCCCGCGGTAACGCAGGTGGCGTTCCTCCGGGCCAAACGGCTCTACGGCGATCAGGCCGATTCTCGGACCGTCGAAATGCGCTGAACAAGGCCGGTAGAGAGCCCATAAGAGGTCGGGCCCTTTCCCTCGACTCACGGTGACTTCTTCCTTCGGGTGAACTGGTCTATAATTGATCCCATGGAAGTTCGCGGAAGAAAGAAGGTCCTCGATTTCATGGCTACCGGAGACGCAAAGGCCAGGAAGCTCTTTCCCGCGTGGCTTCACGAGGTGGAGCACGCGGAATGGAACACAACCATGGATATCAGGCAAAGATACGCGACCGCTGATTTTCTTCCCGGGAACCGCGTGATCTTCAACATCGGCGGCAACGATTATCGACTTGTGGCAGCCGTTGACTTTCAGCGGCAGGTAGTGTTGATTCGATGGATAGGCACTCATGGTCAATACGACAAGATAGACGCACGGACCGTCTGATTGCGCAAGGCTTTGAACCCGATGCCGGGAGTTTTGGTCATGGAGATTAAACCAATCAGAACCGAAGAACACTACGAGGCTGCCATGGCCCGAATCGACGAGCTGTGGGGAATTCCGGCGGACGCGCCCGACGCAGACGAGCTGGAAATCCTGCTGGCGCTCACAGGAGTCTACGAGAAGAAGCACCATCAAGTGCCGGCTCCTGATGCTTCCGCAATGCTCGAATTTCGGATGGATCAGATGGGCCTCACAGCGGAACAGATCCATCGGTACATTCAATGCCGCGAGAGATTGCCGGAGATACTGAGTCGAGAAAGCCGAATCAGCCTGGATATAATTCGAAGCCTCCATGATCCCTGCATGGCGCAGTCGGAGACCACTTGACGGCGCTCGTGGTCATGATGATCTCACCTGTCGGGCGGTATTCCTACGCGGCCGGCTTCCTCCTATCGAATCCGCCGGCGGGGATCGGTGTAGGGCACGAAAACCAGGGCAACGACACGGCGGTCATAACCCGCGGCACAACTTTACCAGCTCGGCGCGGGCAGAGAATCCGTAGAATATCGAAGGAGACGCTCCAATGATGAGCCGTGTCATAAAGGCAACGCCGTTGCCGGATTATAAGCTTCTCCTCCTTTTTGAGTCCGGGAGTGTCAAGCTCCTTGACATGAAGCCCTACATTGAAAAGGGAGGGGTTTGGGCCGAGATTGCTCCCCCGCAGGTATTCGCTCAAGTCAACGTTCAGGAAGACCTCGGAGGACTAGTGTGGCCCGGAGAAATAGATTTCTGTCCGGAAACCGCATTCAAAGTCGCCGAACCGGTGCCCACGGCGCTCCTAATGGACCTGACGGTCACATACTCGCCAAGCGTCGGCACTGAGACCGGACTTGATGAAACGGCATGATGTCTCCTTTCCTATGCCCCCGACACCGCCGGATCAACCTTAACCAATATGAACTGCCGTGGCCCTGGAACAAGACGGTCGGCATCCGAGAATGGCTGCGAGCTCGCGACATCATGCACGAAACGGCTTGGCTCTCGGTGCTTGCCTGTGCCGTGATGGCCATCGGCTGCGGGGCTATCCTGTTGATGGTGCTTTGGCGGTAAGAGATGCGATTCTGCGGCCGGAGCGCGGGCAACAGGTTGGACGGGATAGACGGATATGAGGCACAGCCGGCCCAAGAGCAGGTTTTCTCGTGCCACCGGTACGATCCCGGACCGTACTTGAGTGAGGGAGCACAACATGGCCTACCGCGAAGACCCGGATCTTGCGTTTCTTGCTCATTGCACGAGCGAGGATCTTTCCACGCTTGTGGACATCCTTACGAAGGACAAGGACGGCAACACACGCTTGACCGAAAACCTGACCATTCATCCATTGTACAAACAACACGCACCGGACCACCGCGAGTATTGGCCGCTGATCGCCGCGGAAATTCAGTGCTTCGGGGCCAATACGTTCGCTACGTTGGTGCGCGGAGGTGAAGGCGTTCCTTACCGGAAAGTCCTAACGAATGCCTGCCGGAAGATGAAGGTGAATCATAACCCAAAGGCGGACGTCTCGATCATCGAGATGAACCTCCTGATGACGATCCTCATGGACTCCATGCAGGAGATGACGACGGAACAGCTTAAGGAAATAGTGCGAGATTTCGGAATAAAGACCACCAATTTCACGCCCCAGGCCGTCACCGCGGCATTGCAGGCCGCGGTTGCCTTCAGCGGCTTCGCAGCGTACAGAATAGCCGTGATCGTTGCCAATGCCGTGGCCAAGGCGATCCTGGGCCGTGGGCTTACCTTAGCGGGGAACGCTGCTCTTACAAGAGTGATCGGG
>JAZDOF010000320.1:0-12821 GCA_043799015.1 Pseudomonadota bacterium
TACCCTTCTTGTAGGTCATCAATGACGTATAGAGCCGTTGCCGAAATTAATGTCCGTTTGACGGCTCGGCCGTCGTCTCAGCTTACGACTGTAAATCCCCCCTGCCCCCCTTTACAAAAGGGGGGTAATCGTCCGTCCTCATGGAGCATTCCACTCCCCCCTTACCGGGCTCCCGGTAAAGGGGGGTTGGGGGGGATTTGGCTGTTTCGGACAAAACTTTTGGCACATGCTATAAGAGGTTCCTTAGACGCCCGGATCGGACCAAACCCGTCCCGAAGCCTGTGTGCCGCTTCTTTGAACTCGCAATGGCATTATTTCACTTTTTACACACCGCAATTGCCAGGTTCTCCAATATGATGTCCGGCGCGGTGTACCCCAGCCGCGATGACTTGAGCATAATATCGGCATCGAGAATATGTTCCATGATGCCGATGAGCTTGTCCAAAGAATAGTTTCGGGCGGCCTTGAGGCTGAGGTAGATGGGGTAGTCCGAAGCGGAAAGCAGGTTGAACTTGGATTTGTCGCACAGCGCGGGGTTGTCCCTTCGGACGTTCGCTATGACCGACCGAAACGCGTCCCACGTCATGCCGTCTTTCCAATAGGGCTTGAAAACCGAATAGAGCAGTTCCCGCGCCAGCATCAAGCGACGGACCTCATAGGCGATGGAACCCAGTATTGCCAGCGGGTGGGCGCCGCCACGGAGCATGTCCTGTATGGCTTGGACGGCCGCTGCGGGGTCCGATGATTGTATTGCGTTGCTCAATTGAAACGCGGCCCCTTCGTGAAAATCCACGAATACCGCGTCTATATCCTCCGGTTTTATATCGGTTCGCGGGCCTACGAAGTCAAAAAGCTTTCGCAATTCGCTTTCCAAAGTGCGAAGGTCTTTCCCCGCTCGCGCGTACATGCGGTGCAGAGCAGGGGACGAGATTCGCTTGCCGGCCTTGGCGACCGCTTCTTTCACGCGGCCGTCGAAAAAGGACCGGTCCATGGCCCCGCCGTATCTGTCCTGCTTGACGGTCAGTTCGATGACCTTGCCGTGCTTCTCGGCCGCCTTGAATATCTTCTTTCTCTTATCGACCTCCGGTGCGGTGAATATGAGGCTGACGTCCGAGGGTAAGGAAGACCTGATGATTTCCTCCAAGACGGCATCACTGCCCGCGGTTTCAACGATTTTCCCCTCGTCAAGAAAGGCGGCGCACGCATTCAGCAGGTCCCGACGGTCTCCGGGATCGGCCGATTCCGGCAGTACTTCCTTGGTCCAATCCGGTCCGGCGCGCAGTTCATCAACGGAAATCCCGGCAACGGAAAGAAGCTGACTCAAGGCCCTCAACGCGCCTTTACGATCATTGGCTTTCCACAACGAGAGGACCTTGTCCGCGGTCTTCTTTTTATCGGTTTTGCCCATAAACAAGTGGGTGTCTTCGACGAGGACCACTCGTGGACCTCCGAACAGAGACGAAGTGTAAATAGCGGATGAAAGCTTCGCTATGTCCGGATTGTTCCCATCCAAAACAGTGAGATTGGTATCCCTGAGTTCGGCGGGGAGCAAGCGGTCGAGCAAGTCGCGCAGATTCTCTCTGACGAGGAAATCATCCCCGTAGATTAGAATCAGAGCGGGGTTTTGAGCCTCCCCTTCCCTGAGCGGGCTTTGCGTCTTCATATGGGCTGGGTGGTCATGCGACCGTCACGGCCAAGTTGCATCGGCGGAACTTGAGCGTCGGATTATCTACCGTAAACGCCCATCTACTTGGGTTCCACCGGTTTGGGAGTCGGGGCCGATGCCTGGGCGGGGCCGGGTACGGACTGAGGGGTCGTTGCAGGCTCCGGATCATCTGTTTCCATGCTCTTCTTGAAGCTACGTATCCCTTTGCCTAGACCGCCCATTATCTCGGGAATGCGTTTCCCGCCGAAAATCACGAGGACGATGATAAGTATAATCATTAGTTCCCACGGGCCCGGCATCATGTTGAATACTCCTTGGTCATCCGAGGGACGGATGAGGCTTCAGCTTTTCCGGAACGTTTGCGCGCTCTCGTAGTCATTATAGGTGAGCCGAGATGAAAGGTCAAATGGAGAAGGGTCCCGCGCGCGATAAGCGATACCTATGGCGGATTTTGTACTGTGGGCATTTGTCTTGTTATATACGGCAATTGTCGTCGCCATCGCGGACAATATGACGGATTCCGTACGTACAGAGCCTTAAGAGTCGTCGACGTACAGGTGATATAACTATATGATGTTAATCCGCTTTTTTCGGGGCAGTGGGATATGGTACGCAGGTTGCATTTACATGGAGGCATGAATACCAACAAGGAAGGCAACATGAGCCAAAACCACGAGCGACTCGAAACCGGATCCGATAGCCAGGAAGAAATCATTGCCACCCTTATCAATCCTATTCATGTATTTTCCGGCGCAGTGACGCCGAAGGATTTCATAAAGGCTCAGAAAAGGCTTCTACGGGATTTCGGCGAAGACATATATTTCAACTGGCAACTCGAGATTCTACATGCCGAGATCGCGACGATCATAGAAGAAGTTAAAATGGAGCATGGCCATCCCCGACCCAACACGGTCATGGTAGGCCAAGCCTGACGATAGGTGTCCCGCCTGTTCCCTTCCACATAACCTCGAATATTCTCACCGGTTTTGTCCTACCCCCAAACCCCACCGGATTCGCAACGGAGGAAAAGGTAAGAAGAGGGGCGCCGCGAATGGCGGCGTCCCTCCGCTTTTTTTCCGGCAACGGATGATCGGCCCGAAATTCGGTCCGGGATCAAACGAAGCGGGAAGTACTGCGGGTTGGTACTTTGTCGCGCAGCCTATGCCTCGTGCCCTTCCCATAGACCTTGCTTCTTCTTCTCCTGGGCATCGAAGTATCCTGATGCCTCATGAGGGAAGATGGCATGGATGAGGAGCTCATCGTCGGACAAGCCCGGAAACTTAGCCTCCAATTCCGGCCATATCGGTGGGATAAGCTCCGCGGGCCTCACGGTGGTCGGCTCGCCCCCGGCCAGCACCCTGGCCTGAAGCTCCTTGTTCACCGGTCCGGGAGTCTCGCCGTAGTTTCCCTTGAGCAAGTTTGCGGTATGGTTGGCTATTATTTTGTACCGACCCAGCAGGACGTTGAATGTGGCCTGTGACACCACTATTTGGGAGGTAGGCGTTACGAGGGGTATCCAGCCGAGGTCTTCACGCACCCTGGGGATCTCGTCGATAATCTCGTCCAGCCTGTGCAGAGCGTTCTGCTCCCTAAGTTGGCTGGTGAGGTTCGACATAACTCCCCCGGGGATCTGCGTAATCAACATCTTGCAATCCACTCCGCTATATGGGGCCTCGAACCGGCCATAATGGGATCGAATCTCTCTCGCCTCGAAAGCGGCTTCCGTGAGCTTCTTCAGGTCGCAGCCCGTGCTGTAGCCCAGGCGCTCCAGGGCAAACACCACCGATTCGGTGCAGGGGTGACCGGTCCCGCCGGCAAACGGGCTAAGTACCGTGTCCAGCATATCGAGACCGGCCTCGACGCCTTTGAGCGCGGACATCATCCCCATTCCACAATTGTCGTGAGTGTGGAGATGTATCGGGACGGATACCGCCTTCTTCAACTCGGAAACGAGCTCATACGTGGTGTGGGGGTCTATCAATCCGGCCATGTCTTTGATCGCGATCTGGTCAACGCCTTTGTCTTCAAGCTGCCTGGCCTTGGCGACGAACTTCGCTATTGTGTGAACCGGGCTTATGGTGTAGCAAACGGCTCCTTCACTGACTTTGCCTACATCCTTGACGCATTTGATGACCATCTCGTGGTTTCGCACATCGTCAAGCGCGTCGAAAATACGAAACACGTCGATTCCGTTACGGGCCGCCGCGGCCACAAACTTGGCGACGAGATCATCCGGAAAGTTGGTGTAGGCGACCAGGTTCTGCCCGCGAATGAGCATCATCGTCTTGACGTTGGGCATGGCCTCCTTCAAGCATCGGGCCCTCTCCCAAGGGTCTTCTCGAAGGAACCGCACGCAGACGTCAAATGTCGCGCCGCCCCATGTCTCTGCGCCATAGATGCCGGTATCGGCCAATTTCGACGCCATCTTGACCAGATCGTCAAGTTTGATCCGGGTCGCGACTTTGCTCTGCGAGCCGTCTCGCATGGTTATGTCAAAGATCTTGACCTGTCCCTTTTTCTCAGGTTCCATATGGACCTCCCACTGCTATGTGCTCGTACCCTACGGGAACGATTCATCCGCCGGTTGCCGTCCGCTATTATTATCAGTTACCGGTGCGTGCCGCAATTTTTACTCCGGGCCCTCGGTCGTCGGGGTCGCGCTGAAAGCGTTCAAGGACCATTCGGTTTTCGTCTTCCAAGGTCTTTAACTCACCATCCAGTCGCGCGTCTATAAGTGCCCCGAGGATGCCTTGAAATACCGGACCGGGCACGTAGCCCATCGCGATCAGGTCATCTCCGGCGAGCATTGGCCTTACATGGCGCAGCCTGATGATGTATTCGGAGACGGCTTGTCTGGTCCGTTCCCGTGCCGTTCGGGCCATCAAGAAGAGAAGGGCCTCCATGGAAAATCCGCGTAGAGCTCGATAAACGGAACTCGGCTTATCCAACGCGCCTCTGGAAAAATCGGCCAGGGTAGTTTTCAACTCCTGTCGATCGCGAAGCAAGGTCTTTGTTCTCCAAGGGGCTACCGAGAAACGCTCGAGTACGCGGGCGAAATCAATATCGTCCAAGGATGTCGTAATGGCCAGAAAGTACACCAACCACGGCTCCACCTTGTCTGCCGCAAACAAGTACTTCCACCATGAAAGTACGCCGGTCACCGCGGTGACAAGGTCTTTTTTCCCGACGACCCCGACAAGGGCCGGGTGGAGCGCCTCGAAAATCCCGTACTGATCCATTAGTTTCAGGATGGACGGCGGGTCCCTCTCTTCGAGGATGTGGATCAATTCGTTCAGCAGCCGCTTGCCGTCCACGCGGTCAAAGAGCCGCATGGTAATGGCGCTCTTCATAAGGCCGGCGGAGTGTCGGCCGACGGAGAATCCAAACCTGCCGCTGAAACGGACCGCTCTGAGAATTCGGGTCGGGTCCTCCACAAAGGCAAGGTTGTGGAGGACACGGATGACCTTCTCTTTAATATCTCGCGAGCCCCCGAAGAAATCTGTTACTCGGCCGAAAGTCTTTGGGTTAAGGCTTACCGCGAGCGTATTGACGGTAAAGTCCCTTCGGAAAAGGTCCCGTTTGATGGAGCTGGTTTCGACTACCGGCAGCGCGCCGGGACTGTCGTAGTATTCGTACCTGGCCGTTGCCACATCTATCTTGAAGCCGTCCTCGAACCGGATAACCGCAGTGCCGAATTTTTCGTGGCACCGCACCCTGGATCCCGGAAAGACCGACCCGAATTCCTTGGCAAAGGGTATACCCTCTCCTTCCACCACAAGATCAAGATCGAGATTGCGATTCCTAAGTAACAGGTCCCGGACCGCGCCGCCCACCAAATATACGTCCTCGCCCCTGGCCGACGCGGTATGCCCGGCCTTCTTGAGGATGGACAACACGCGCTCCGGGAGGATTTCCTCCATCCTGGACCGAATATTCTTGAAACGCGTCCGGAAGTCGGCCACTTCGGATGGATTACCCGACTCGGTCTTTCGTGGGATCTTCATGTGTTCCAGCAGGTCGCTACGGCTTATCACGCCCACCAACGAGCCTTCGTCAACTACGGGGACGAGCCTTTGCCCGCCACCCACAGTTATTGCCACCACTTTGTCTATGGATTCCGAAGACGATACGACGGTCGCAGTCGGGTCCATGTATTCGGACGCGGGAAGCGCATCGAGGCCGTGATGCACCGCTCCCTCGAGCGCGTTTCTATTCAGGATCCCGACGACGGCTCCGTTCGACACCACAGGAAGAGACGTGATCTTGTATCGTCCCAAGAGTTGGACCGCTTCACCGAGGCTTACTTCGGGCGCCACGGTGATGACGGGTTTGCTCATCACTTGGCCTGCCGTTCGCTTAGGTTGAACCCGCAGGTGCAGAAACGCGGTCAAGCGTTCCCGGGCCTCGTACAGCGACATATGCTTTATGGTCGCGCTGGCCGCGCTGGGATGCCCTCCGCCCCCGAATTCAGCGGCTATGTCCCCGGCGTTAACGGCTTCGGAACGACTTCGAGCTACCAAGTGGACCCGGTCTTCCATTCGTACGAGCGCGAAAATCGCGTCGGGGTTCTCCATGTCACGATACTTATGAACCAAGACCGCCACATCACCCACGTATCCGTTTACGCTTGCCGTGGTTACCACGATCTCCAAACCGCCTATATTGAGGTGCCTGGTTTCCTCTATCAGTTGATGGAGGACCTCGATCTGGTCCTTACTCAGATCGTTGGTCATCATATCGGAGACGATATTCAGGTTGGCTCCCTTCGAGAGCAACCATGCCGCCGCCTCCAAGTCTTCGGTCGTAGTCGAGGAGAAGGTGAACGACCCGGTGTCTTCGTAGATGCCTATGGCTAGTACCGTAGCCTCTTCCGCATTGATGTCGATCCCGCGTTCCCGAATCTCTCGGGCGAGTATGGTTACGGTGGCGCCTACGTCACGGATAACCTCCAGATCGCCCTTTACGTCGTCTTCCGAATCGGGGTGGTGATCGTACACGTGGACTTCCACGGAGCCCGACTCCAGTAAAGACGCGAACCTTCCAATCCGGCTTTTCTGTCTCGTATCGACAAGGATCAGTCGTTTGATCCGATCGAGGTCTATGGTCTTCGCACGCTCTATGGACAATATGTAAAGCGTGGATTCCATGAAAAAATCCCGAAGACTCTTTTCCTGGGACCCGGGGAACGACACCACGGCACTGGGGTATAGCTTCTTTGCCGCCACCATCGAGCCGAACGCGTCGAAATCGGCATTTACGTGTGTGGTTATGACGTCCATGGGGACATCTTATCAACAAGGCCGTTCCGGTGAAAGGACTTATACCGATGAGCCATCAAACCGGTGAAGCCCTAAGAGACGTAACCATTCACTCTTGTGGGGCAGGCTTGCCGGCCTGCCGAGATCGCAGTAAGAAAATTCGCAGGCCGGCAAGCCTGCGCCACGTTGAGATTGGAATTTCCCCCCCGTAAGTGAATGGTTACTGAGATTTATGCGTACAAACGGACATTACTTTCGGCACCGGGTATAATAACGCGCGGCGGCCCGATTCTGCGGCATCGACTCTTGATCGTCCGACGGGATACGGCTATAATCCACGCCCATGTCGGGCGAGGATAGCAGAGAGAAAACAGCAGTGTTCGGACGACGCACCCGGTACCGGACGTACGTCATTGTCCTGTACATCCTGCTCCTTGGGGCGGGTGAAGGATTCGGCGACGACAAATTCGACGTTCGAGGATGGAAGCACCTCCGTAACATCCTGGTTACCCCGGGGATTCCCAACCCCATCACACTCCCCCTTGATTGTGGAATTCTTCAAAAATGCCGGCCCGACGGGGCGGATCTTGCCGTTGTTTCAGCGGACGGCCGGCGGGTGGTGTCCCGGTTCCGCCAAGCGAGCGGAAGCAACGGCCTCGAACCCTTTCCTGTACGGGTTTTTCGCATGGCAAAGCGTCCGGGCAAATGGACGGAAGTCTGGATCGACAAGACCTCCAAAATACTCAGCGATGGGATCTCCTTTAAGACCTCGTCCAAAGATTTTGTGCGACAAGTTGAAATAAGGGGTTCGGACAATACCAAAGAAATGTATATCGTGCGTATCGACGGTCTAATCGCGGATTTTTCCAGCACCGCGGGCTTCCGTACGCTGACGATAGACCACCAAGTGAACAATTTCCGGTATCTGTACGTGAGGATCTTGGACGGCGATCAGCAGTCGCTGAAGATAGACGGCATCTCTTGCCGGACGCCGTCTCCCGCGCCGGACGCCTCGATCGGCATAGCCCCTCGAATAATAGCTAATTCCGTGGATTCCCGCGATAAGTCATCTCGTCTCGTCCTGGATCTGGGTGAAGATAGGTATCCTGCGACCGGTTTGACGATTGCCGCTTCCCTCCCTTCGTTCGTACGCAAAGTAACCCTATTTGATGCGGAAAGCCCTTCGGATGAATCTCCGAAACCGTTTTTCGACGGTGTAATGTTTCGGTTAAGACGAGGGGAGGCGGTAAAGGAACTCCTCTCCAGCCGGTTCCCTCCTTCGTGTAGGCGCTACGTAGTGATGCGCATAGCGGGAGGAAAAGAGGGGCCTATCGAGGTAGGAGACGTAACGGCCGAGGCTTCGAACCCATTGCTGGCGTTTGACGCCGCCCCCGGTCAAGATTACCGTTTGTATTACGGGAATGCCGACGCCCCGCGTCACGTGACGGTCAAAGGAGAATCCCCGGAGGGACCGCTTGCCCTGGTCCAGGCTCCCTCCATCGGCGTCGCGCTGGGACCCGAAGAAAAGATCGTTCCGCCTCCTGAGAAGAGGAAGGCTAAAGAGACCGTGCGCCGGGAATCGCCCGAGAGTTTGTCTCAGCCCGGCCGGTGGTATTGGGAGCCGGCGGGCATGATCATCATTCTGGCCGGCCTGCTGTTGTTGTTTGCCGTCATGCTGAGAACCAGATCCGCGAAGCGCGAATCGCGGATTCGTTTCAACCTGCCTCGTCGCTAAATACGGTCCCTTTATTCGGATTGGACTTCTTCAATCGCTTGGTTGAAAGTCATCCGTGTGCTTCCGATAACGATCTCGTCTCCGTCACGCAGTTGCACCTGCCCGGTAACGCTCTCCCCATTTACGGTCGGCTTCTTGAGGCCTTCGGCATGAGACATGAAATAGCCGTTGTGACGCTTGGTGATCACAGCGGAGATATTTCCCACCAGGAGGCCCGAGCACTTGACGTCCGCCTCCTCCGCCTTGCCCAACTTGGTAAGACGCTGATTCAAGTCGATGATCTCCGGCACGCCGCCCGAAAGAATGGTCAGCGTCCCGCTGAACTCCACATGCTTGATTTTCTCGACGGCGGGCTCGTCGGGCTTCCTTCCCGCCCTTATGGCCTCGCGGGTAAGAAGTTCCTGTTGAGCCTTGGCATCCAGCATGACGGTTTCCCTGAACTCGGGCGCGGAAAGGAGTTCCCCATCGTCCTCTCTCCTCGGGCGATCCTCCACGGGTCTAAGGTCGTGGAAAACGACGACATGTTTACCGACCATGATGGTGTCGCCGTCGAAGACCTTGCCGCGTTCGCATTTCTTTTGATTCAAGAAGGTGCCGTTAAGGGATTCCAAATCTTCCAGCACATAGAACTCGCGACCTTCTTGATCGGTCTCCTTGTCGATTCTGGCGTGATGTCCCGAGACGGCCATATTATCGACAATAATGTCGTTATCGTCGCGTCGTCCAAACTTAATGGAATCCTTGTCGAACTCGAACTCTTTAATGACTTTGTCCTGAAATTTCAGGATCAACTTGACCATGGAAGTCCTCCGCGGACCGAACCTTCCGGCTTATCGCCTCCGGAAGAAGCCTTTGCGCATCAAGCTCATAAATCCGTAAACACTTATATCTTCTTAGATCGATCTTCGCCGCGGCCGGCGGATCATCCGAGGCATCGGCGCCGACGTCAATCGTCCTCGTCCGGTTCCTCTTCAAAGACGGCCAAAATTATGGTCGTATTGTCCGGACCACCCCTCGCGTTCGCTTCATCGATCATCTTATCCAGCGTATCGGACCCGACGCCGCGCTCCAGTACCCGTGCCAGTATTTCCTCATCATCCATTACCGCGGTCAAACCATCCGTGCATAATAAGACGATGTCGCCGGGAATGGCCGCAAGTTCGTCCATGTAGACGCGTATTCGCCCGTCAACTCCGATCACCGATGACAGGATGTGCCTCAATTGAGAGTCGCGCACTTCGTCTCGACTCATAATGCCGCGCTCGATCTGGTCCTCGGCCAGTGTGTGATCACGAGAAATCTGTTCGAGGATCCCGTCCCTGATGAGATACATCCTGCTGTCGCCGACGTTTATCATCGACAAAGTGTATCCGTGAACGGCCATTCCTGCGACCGTGCTCCCCATGCCGTGGAATTCCTCTTGGGCCACGGAGGTCTCGAGCACTACCCGATTGGCCAAGAAAACGGCCTGTCTCAAGAGATTGGCCTGGTACGAGAAGCTATGATCGTAATTTTCAAAAACATCCGTTAGGTCTTGCGGACTACCGCTATTTTCCTTGTAGAACTTCGTCATGGTATCCATCGCCACGCGTGAGGCAATCTCACCGGCTCGATGGCCGCCCATACCGTCCAGCACAAGAAACAGCTCCCCATCGGGGTCCAGGTAATGGCTATCCTCGTTCACCGAGCGCTTCCTACCCAGATCGGTTATTCCCCAGGCTCTTAGTATCACCAAGCATCTCCTCACACCGAGGGAGTGTCTATGTCTTCCGACTTCTTATATACCGTCAACCGGGCAGTGTCGTCCAAGCCGAACACGTGTAAATTCCAATACTCCATGCGCAAATCTAACGTATTCCGAAGGCAAAGGCAAGTCTTATCGTAGACGTACGGCTGCGAGAGACGGGGCGGAAGAAACGTCGGCTTCCAAACCTCATCGACGGGTTCCGCACGTAACGTGCCGGCGGCGGGAAGTCGGTTCCACCGTTCCCGAACGGGATTTGGAGAACAACGAGGGATAAGAGCGGTGAAACGGTCAGAAATCTCGGAAAAAGCAATGGATGGTAGATGAACGCGGCATGGGCGTTACAGTAAGAGATGGGTTCATTGTTCAGTCATCAGCAGCGTCTCAACCTTTGCCATGGGTTGAAGAAAGCGTCTCAGAGCTAAGTGGATCAATCCATAAACGGGTTTACATTCCCGCTGTCGTCGTATTGAAGAATCGGGCGACCGCCGGTCGCTACGAGACCGTCGCCCAACTGTGAAACAACGTAAAGGTAATTTCGGAACGCTCTGCCAGGTGGATCCCCGCCCGTTTTACAAGGACCATGAGGCTTATCAAGGATATCTTCATGACGGTCGGGTGACCCCGCGCTTCAGTCTCCCCATATGATCACACGGTTCTTTCCAAGCTCCTTGGCCTTGTACAGCGCTTGATCGGCCGAGTCGATGAGGCTTTTCACGTCCATTGCTTCAGGGACGTACTCCGCAATCCCCGCGGACAAGGTGACGTTGAACTCCTTTTCACCTTTGACGAAGGTATTATCGGCAAAGGCGCATCGTATTCTTTCCATGCACTTAACGGCATTGGACGCCGTGGCGTGTGAGAAGGCAAGAATAAACTCGTCCCCGCCGTAACGACCGGCAAGATCGCCCCGTCTCATTTCCTCGCGTACGACATTCCCGAACATGGCGAGGACTTCGTCTCCCAGTTGATGGCCATATTGGTCATTGACCCGTTTGAACCGGTCGAGGTCGCACAGGCAGAGGCTCAAAGGAAAGCCGTAGCGGACGGCGTCTTCGGCCGCGGTTTCGAGAGATTCGATGAAATGCCTGCGTGTGAATAGTTGCGTGACATGATCGTGACTCGCCAAGCTTTTGAGCTGGTCCTCCAGCCGCTTTCGCTCGGTAATATCGTGCGCCACGACCACATAGCCTTCCAGAACTCCGCGTTCGTCGATCATGGGGGTGACCGACTCGGAAAAATGAACGCCCAGCTTAGCTTGAAAGTACTCCCCCGCCTGCCGATTTCCGTGGAAAAGCGTCTGCCGGCATCCGCACCCCATCGGTGGATCGTCCGTGCCGTGAAAAAGCGTGTAACACGGTTTGCCCAACAACTCCCCGAACGTGCCCCCGAAACAATCCAAAGCCGCCCTGTTGGCCCTGATCACCCTCAACTGAGGATCCAAGACCAATATGACGTCGGGGACGAGATCAAAAGTGCGTTCCCATTCCTTCTTGGCCTGCTCGATCATCCGCATGAGCTGTAGTCTGCGTTTTTCGTACGACAGGTCTTCGATGATCACCACGACCGCTCGCTCCCGCGACAAGCGCACGGGTCGAAAATACATCCTCGTCCATAAGGTCACGCCGTCCAATGAGAGGGCGGCGTCCTTCATACGCGGTTTTCGATCTTTGAACAGTTTGCCCAAGAGGACGCGAATGGCGCTCTCGCTCGTAGGAGCGCATAGCGACAAGAAGGTATGCCCTTTGACTTCCTCCGGATCCTTTTTCAGTCTGCCCCATGCCTCGTTGGCGAAAGCTATGTAAAAGGACCTAGTTACAAGAGCGGCAGGCATCGGCAAAGACTGAAGGATCTTGCCGAAGGCCGTGCCTTCAATCCCTCTTACGTCGAAGCTGCCCGAATTGGTGAGGTCCGAGGTAAAAAGATTGTCAAGGTCAATGGTATCCGTCGGGTCCAGCTCAAGGGTCTTGAATTTCCGTTGAGCGCATCCGCCCCCGACACAATCGGCGTCGTTCGCCTTTGAAACTAATTCGTCCGGCACGGGCATTCCTCTGTCCGTAAGCGTCCACCTAGGAGAGCGGTCTAATTGAGAGCCGTGTCCACCGGCCCTCGATCCCGGAAGAACCGCTCGAACAGCCGGCGAGGCATACATCCGACACATTACCGGGGAAGCGACTCACAGCGAGAAACACCCGGCACCGGGCGAACGGTTACTCCGTCTATTAACGAAATACTAACCCCTTGCAGGGTCACAGTCAATGGTATAGCGTTTGCCTCGCCCTATCCGGGCGCAATCTTCATGGAGGACGCCATGGACGTACTGCTGACCATGCTTGAACGGCGAAGCTCGCGGGCATTTACGGATGAAATCGTAGGCCGCGACACGCTTACCAAAATACTCCATACGGCATCACAGGC
>JAZDOF010000537.1:0-4026 GCA_043799015.1 Pseudomonadota bacterium
GGCAAGGGGAGCTTCTCCGGTCATGTACAGCGGGCTGGAGTACAGCGATAGCGGGGTCCAGGCCATACGGGCCGCCATGACTCTTTGGGCGTTGGCCGGACAACTTGACGTTCCGGGCGGTCGGTGCTTCACCATGAGGGAAAACCAATTCCCCATGAATCGGGAGGGGCATCTACCGAACCCCGACGTGCGAAAGGCGCTCGGCCGCGATCGTTTCCCCGTATACAGTGCATATCGCGGGGAGTCACATGCCATATGCCTTCCCGACGCGGTATTGAAGGGGAAACCCTATCCGATAAGGTCGCTCATCATCGAAGGCGGTTCCATAATCACCGCGTGGCCTCAGCCCCACATCTGGCGCGAGACCCTGGCGGCCCTGGACTTCCTCGTCTGCATAGATCGTTTTTTCACTGCGGACGCTGTATATGCCGACTTGGTGCTGCCCGCCGCCACTTACTATGAAATTGAATCATATATGGTGTACGGCCCGCTCTTCAGGATCCGGGAACGTGTAATAGAGCCCGAGGGTGAGGCCCGACACGGCTTCTTCATTCTTACCGAACTGGCCAAACGTCTGGGTTACGGGGACCTCTATCCCCAGACAGAGGAAGCGGTGCTGAGGCATGCCCTAAAGCCGGCCGGATTCACGCTTGAACAGGTAAGGGACGCAGGCGGCGGCGTGAGAGTTCCCACGGTGATGACGGAATACCGAAAGTGGGAAAAAGGCCGGTTGCGCTCCGACGGCCGACCGGGTTTTGAGACCCCCACGGGAAAATTTGAGATCGCTTCGACCATCCTCGAAGAACACGGCTACGACCCGCTTCCGGTCTATACTGAACCCAGAGAAGGCCCATTGGCACGGCCCGACTTGGCCGAACGGTTTCCCCTGGTGTTTACCTCCGGATCTAGGGTCACCACCAGTTTTCGATCCCAGTTCCACCATGTGCCCGACTTGTTGAAGGAGGAGCCTGAGCCTACGATCACCATGAATCCGCGGGATGCGGCAGTCCGCTGCATTGCCCACGGAGACCTGGTCGACGCGGTAACGCCCCGTGGCACCGTGCCGTTCAGGGCTTACGTGACCGATAACATTATGCCGGGCGTCGTCGACGCGAGCATGGGCGGCGGGGGACCACTGGGGCCGTCGGCATGGCGGGAGCGCAACGTCAACGACCTGACGGATCTTCAGCATTACGATCCCATCTCCGGGTTTCCCGTATACAAAGCTCTGCTGTGCGAAGTCGTCAAGCCCGATGAAGCTTCGCCTACAGCGATCGGCAGCCGCTCCGAGACTCCACGGTTGAGGATGCCGGTGAAGGACGTATCGCGCGCGGTCCCCACGAAAAGGCTCATCTATCTGGACCACAATGCGACAGCGCCATTGCACCCGGAAGTTGCCGAAACCGTAGCGGAATGCATGAAACGATGCTTCGGCAATCCTTCCAGCATCCATGCGGTCGGCAATGAGGCCCGCTTCGTCGTGGAGTCCGCTCGGCGGCAGGTGGCGCAATTACTAAACTGCACCGCTCGCAGGATCGTGTTCACCGGAGGCGGCTCGGAAGCAAACAACTCGGCCATAAAGGGAATCGCCCTTGCACGTCGCGGATTAGGTAATCATATCATTACCGCCTCCATCGAACATCCCGCCGTGCTGGGGCCGTGTCTGTGGTTGGAGGAGCAGGGCTTTCGAGTGACTCGGCTCCCTGTGAACCGAGAGGGATTGGTGGACCCTTGTGACCTCGAATCCGCGTTGACCCCGGACACCATACTGGTGAGCATCATGGCCGCAAACAACGAGACCGGAGCGTTGCAGCCCATAGCCGAGGCAGCGAATACGGCTCACTCTCGGGGAGTGCCGTTCCACACCGACGCTGTCCAAGCGGTGGGCAAGATCCCCGTGGATGTTCAGGCGTGGGATGTGGACCTTCTCTCTCTTTCGGGCCACAAGATCCACGGGCCCAAGGGTGTCGGGGCCCTATATGTTCGTAAAGGGCTCTCGTTGGATCCGCTTATACACGGCGGAAGTCAAGAGCATGGATTGCGAGCGGGCACGGAAAACGTTCCGGGTATTGCAGGGCTGGGCAAGGCTGCGGAGATCGCGATTCAGAGGCTGCCTGAAATGACGAAGGTACGGACGTTCCGAGATCGCCTGGAAGACGGAATCAAGAAACTCGTGCCGGACGCCAAACGCAACGGGCCGCTTGAGCAAAGACTTCCCAACACCCTCAACGTGACATTGCCCGGGATGAGGGGCGAGTCGGTCGTTCTCGCTCTGGATCATCTCGGTGCGGCACTTTCGTCGGGATCCGCATGCAGGGCGGGCGCGCCGGAACCGTCCCACGCCCTGCTCGCCATGGGGCTGTCCGCGGAAGAAGCCCATTGCGCTCTTAGATTCTCGCTGGGGCTTGGCAATACCGAAGAAGAGATCGATCGCACGATTGATATGCTTGAAGAGATGATTCGTGAAACCGCGGCCGGGGTTCGCTTCGTGCCTTGTCGCTAATAGCAAAAACTCTCATGATATTAGATCCAACAACGAATTATTGGAGAATTGACCTTGAACGGAAGCTCAACGTCATTCCGGTCTCGGCTGCCGGTATAGGGTCGGACCTGTAGTAAAGGAGCTTACCAGCCATGCTTTCATGTTCCGCCTCGGCTGAATCCGCCGCCTACGACCGATACCATGGGAGCCCTGCCGACACTATGGCGCAGGATGTTATGGACGGTCTAACGGCGGATCAGAAGTACATACCAAGCAAGTACTTTTACGACGAGCGCGGATCAAAATTATTCCAAGAGATTTGTCGTCTTCCTGAGTATTATCAAACAAGAACCGAGTTGGGGCTGCTTTCCGCCTACTCGGAGGAGATCGTGCGAGGTCTCCGACATGGCGATCTGATCGAGTTGGGCGCCGGCGCCAACTGGAAAGTCCGGGTGTTGCTCGATGCCCTTGGGCATCGGCGTCGGTCGGCCATGCGCTACGTACCCGTGGACGTGTGTACTTCGGCGTTGGCTCAATCATCGGCCGAGCTCGCCGGCGCCTACCCCGAATTGATGGTTAACGAATTGACGACGGATTTCACCCGCGACCTGCATTGCATTCAATCGGACCGGCCCAAGCTGGTCCTATTCTTCGGCAGCACCATCGGCAACTTGGATGAGCAGGAGTCGTCGTCCTTTCTCAAAGGCGTTGCCTCGGCCCTCAATCCGGGCGATCGTTTTCTTCTTGGGTTGGACATGGTGAAGCCGGTCGAAATCCTCGAAGCGGCTTACAACGATTCGCAAGGCGTCACGGCCGAGTTCAACAGGAACATCTTGCTGGTAGTCAATCGGGAGTTGGAGGGCCGTTTCAACCATAATGACTTTGAGCACATCGCACCCTACAACCATGAATCGGAACGGGTGGAAATGCATCTTCGGGCCGAAAGGGACCTCCATGTCGAAGTCGCAGCGATTGACGCTTCCTTCGAGTTCAAAAAGGGAGAGACGATCCGTACCGAAATCTGCCGCAAATTCAGGCGGGACGGAGCCCAAGAGATGATCAGCGAAGCAGGCATGAGGGTGAACCGCTGGTACTCGGATCCCAACGGCTGGTTTTCATTGGTGGAGGCCGTCCTTGATCAGCCGTGACCTCACCGACAAGTTAACCCCCTTCCTTCACGGTTAAGGTCGAGGAAGACGGGATCCGTTTGCGAATCCCGTCGGAGACTATCGACGCGCGATATATCTTCCGGATCTTCTATCTCGACCGTGGTTACGTCTTACCATGCTGCATCGAGGGGGAGGCTTTCGCCGCCGCCGTCACGCGGGTTTAGCGAACGGCCCCAACGAACGCCACGCGCTTCATTGCACGAGATGCCTCGCCAGCCGCCTTGCAAGAGCCATGATCGTAAGAACGGGAGGTAGCCCGGGTGCTAACGGCAGCACGCTTCCATCACATACGAATAGGTTGCTCACCTCGGTTTCCATGTCGGTATTCACCAGCTCACCGATGGCCGCGGTACCACCGTTATGCCCACCGTAGAT
>JAZDOF010000541.1:0-4026 GCA_043799015.1 Pseudomonadota bacterium
TGGGACTAGCTCTTTTGTGTTGACACCTTTGTTCAAAGAGGTTATCGTTGTGTTGCGGCAGGCTAAGAGTGAACACAGAGCCGGTCGCACAGAGTATCGAGACGGGGATGAGGGGAGCGGGGGCTACAATACGGCCTATCCCGATTTGAGCAGCCTGTCCGAATCTTCGGACCTACGTTTCGACGTCATCGTGCCCGCCGGGAAAGAAGTTCCCGTGAGTCGGTCGCATCAATCCCGCCGCTCGGAAATTATGTTCACAGTTGGAACCTGTTATCAAGAATCGTCGGCGTTTTTTTCCTTGCGACACTGTTGGAGGGGTGAGGGCATCATAAGACAATCGTACCATCCAAGCTTTCCCATGTCGAAGGCCACAATCAAAGACTCTTCGCGCCCCGGTTTTATTCCGACTGCGGTCCGCAAACCCCTGGATAGGGCCGCACGGCCGGGTCACGGCTTGCACCAACACAGGTGCGTAATGCCATGAGGGATAGTCTTGTACCCCAAATCATACTTCTCTTGATTGTTTGGGCCGTCATCATCGTGTTCATCGATCCCGTTGGGGAGTTCATGACCAACGATGACTGGAGCTTTGTGAGGGTCTACGAGGCTCTCAGGGATGAAGGGAAGATAATAGCCACCGGTTGGGGGCGAGGTGGACCTTCCGCCATAGTCCACGTCCTATGGGGCGGGGCCTTCACTCATGTGTTCGGGTATTCGCTCACCATGCTGAGGATTTCCGTCCTATGTCTCGCAGTGCTGACGTCGTGCAGCCTGTTGATGATATTCCGTCAGAGCGGGGCTTCCCCGTGGACGGCCTTGGTTGGGGCGCTCACCTTCATGGCGAATCCATTTGTGATGTCTCAGGCCTTTACATTCATGACCGACATCACTTTCGTCTGCTTGATGGTGTTCTGCGTATTCTGGCTCGCCCGCGGCGTGGAAAGGGAAAACATCCCTGAAATCACCCTCGGCCTGTTCCTCGCACTCCTTGCCATACTTACCCGGCAGATAGGGATCGTCATTCCCGCTGCGTTTGTCGCGACCATTCTGATTCATCCGAGGGGGCGCGATCTGCCGCGGATCAAGCTCATAGCCCTATGCATCGCCGTCACCATACTACCGTGGATATTGTACGAGTGGTCGCTGCATATGCTGGGCAGCACGCCGGTAACCAAGCATGAGGTTTTTCACAATCTCTGGGCCCGTCCCATGGAATACGGCTTTCCCAGGTACATTTGGGTGGTCCTGGCGCAGATACTCGAGGCGGCCGGCGGCTGGGTCTGCCTTTTTGTTGCGCCTCTGGCCATGTTGAACCTGCGGGTGTTGCTACGTACAAAGGCATTTCAACTTCTTGCAGCGGCCTTGGCGCTGGGAACCGTTGCGGCAGTTACCCTGATTCACAAGGGTGTCATAGACCTTCCCGTGGTGTTCCACGGAAATGTGCTGTACGACTTCGGCATAGGACCGATAGTCTTGAAGGACACGTATATCCTCAAAATCCCGCCCAATGACCGGGTGCCGAAAGAGGTGTTCTATCTCACCGTAGGATTTCTCCTGCTTTCCGGGGGAGCCGTCGTTCGCCTCTTGATATCGCATTTCGTGCGCCTGTTCTCCGGTCCGGATCGCATTTCCGACAAACCCGCCTCCTTTCTGGGCACCTTTGCCGTATTGGCCAGCTTTTGCTACCTCGGCATTATCGGGCTTACGGGATTTCTGGATCGCTACCTAATTCCTTTGATCGCCCTTTGCATGATATGGCTCACGGCCGACTACGCGGACATTATGAACCGCTCGGTAAAAGGATGGTGGTCCATAGCCTGCCTAATCTTCATCCTGTGTCTCGGGAGTCAGTCCGCCGAGGCCGTGCAGGACTTCATGGCGATGAAAAGGGAGCTTGCATCCGCTCAAAGGTTCGTCGTCGAAGAGCTTCACACGAGCCCGTGCAACATGGACGGCGGCTTTGAATTCAACGGATATCATTGCTACCGGCCGGATTATGCCCGGAGGGATTCCATCAGTTGGTGGTGGGTTGAGCGGGAAGACTATCTGTTGACGCTGACCCCGCTGCCCGGATACAAGGTAATAAAGACCTTTCCTTTTCGGAGGTACATAGGGAGGAACGGCGCGGTGCATGTGCTGCAACCGGAGAACCCGCCCCCGGCCTTCTAGTATAGGGGAAACGCTCGATCGCGACACCGTGATCCCCCCGTAACCTCACATGAATCAACGCGATTCCGGAATGCTCGCCCGAGCGGAGGGGAAACGAATCCAATGGACGCCCAAACCCGAATTAAGAAGAGAAAAGTCCCGTTAATTACCCCGATCGTGTCTATTGCCGTGTGCGTGATCATGGCGGCGTTGGTATACTATTTCCCGCGTGCGGCTACGGGCCTTAATTACAAGCTGTACGATTTCAAACTGTCTCTGGCCGGCCCGCCCGAGAAAGATCCAAGCATCGTACATCTGGACGTGGACGACGCATCGATACACCAGTACGGCCAATGGCCGTGGGACAGGGCACTATCGGGAAAGATCGTGGAGCGTCTTGCCGAGATGGGCGCCAAGGCCGTCGTCTTCGATATCCTGTATACGGCTGGAGGTAAAAGCGAGAAAGGCAACAACGAGTTCTTCGATGCGGTCAAGAAGGCCGATAATGTTGTCTCCGCGTTTGCCGGCAGCATCTCCAAGAAAGAAAACGAACCCCTGAAACTAGAGGTGGACCGTGCACGTGGAGACGCCCTCTACGACAGGTCCTGGCAGATCGGTGTACCGAACCGATACGAATTGTTCAAGATAACTCGATTGGGAACCGCTTTGACGCCTCTTAAGCCCCTGATTGATTTTTCCAAACAAATTGGTCACATAAAGGCTACTCCCGACGCTGATGGAATCCACAGGAGAGTCCCGCTCTTTCTTCGCATTGAAGACCGTTGCGTCCCGGCGCTCAGCTTAGCCGCATTGGCGGTATGCTGGAATCTCGACCCCAATATAGACGTCACTCTGTCAAAAGATAGTAACTACGTTGTGGTCAAGCATGGACACGAAGTTATGAACATACCCGTGGATGCATCGGGCATGCTGACCGTCAATTGGGGGATAATGTGGAAGTCCTTTCCCCGATATTACGCCAAGGATGTTCTCAGCGACGAACCTGATCCTTCCCGGGCGGCGCGCTACAAGGACAAGGTGGTGGTGGTCGGAGTCACGTACACGGGGAACACTGATATCGGCGTTACGCCCAGAGGCGTGGACGCCGCCCTCAGTAGGATACACTCCAATGCGCTTAACACGATACTCACAAAGAGTTTCATCGTCGTCGTGCCCCAATTCCCATATTTGGCGATCGCTGCCGTTGTGCTGTCGGTCCTCCTTACTCTGTTGGTAATACGGGTACCTTTGAAACTCGGAATCGTTGCCGCGCTATCGGTCATCGTGTCGGCAGTCGCCATATCCATCTCGGCTTTTGTTCACTGGCGGCACGAGATCCCGATCGTGGAATTCCTCATCATTTTCACTCCCGGCACGGCAGCGGCTCTTATAGGCAGGGCGGTTTCCATCGAACTGCAAGGTGCCAAGGCTTCACGGGCCTTGGAACGCTACCTGTCTCCTCAATTGCTTGAAAATATAATGGAAAGCGGAAAGGAATTGGACCTTTCCACAAAACGTAGTGAATTGACGATAATGTTTGTGGATATCGAGGGGTTTTCCACGATCTCCGAAACGGTCGAGGTTGAGCTGATCAACCAATTGCTGAACGATTTCTTTGATGGGGCGACCCAGGCGGTATTCGAGCACGGCGGCACCGTGGATAAGTTCCTGGGAGACGGCATGCTCGCATTTTTCGGCGATCCCATCCCGTTGGAAAATCACGCCAAGGCTGCGGTGCGGGCGGCCCTACAAATGCAGGCCGACATGAAGGGGCTCAACGCAAAATGGTCCAGATCGGGACTGCCCGAATTCCAACAAAAAGGCATACGGATAAGGATAGGGTTGAATACGGGCATGGTAGTGGCGGGGAATATCGGC
>JAZDOF010000544.1:0-9919 GCA_043799015.1 Pseudomonadota bacterium
TTGGTTCCGCCGGGCCGGCTTTGCGGCAAAATTCAAGGAGCGTCACCATAATTTGTACTCTGATTACTTGAGGCCTCCAATAATGGTGAGCACGTTCTCCCTCATCATGCCGATGTACGCTTCCCCGGCAGAACCCGACTCACCCATGGAATCGGAGTACAATTCTCCGCCTATCCTTACCCCCGCCTCATCCGATATGCCTCTTATAAGCTTTGGGTTCACACTGGTTTCCACAAACACCGCCTTGACACCGAAGCTTCTAATTGAATCCACAACCTGCTTTCGGCGCTCTGGAGTCATACCCGCCCCCACCTCGCTTCCGGTGGACCACCCCACCGGCGCCCGATTCTTGAATCCATAGGCGTCGGCGAAATAGTTGAACGCGTCATGGCTGGTCACCAGTATCCGTTGTTCCGGGGGCACGGCGTTGAACTGCTCTTTGATCCACGAATCGAGGACGCGAAGTTGCTGCAGATACAGCTTGGCCCGGGCGATGTACCGCTCTTTGCGAGTAGGGTCCAATCGAGAAACGGCCTGGAGAATGTTGTTCACGTACACAGCCGCGTTCTTGGGCGAGAACCACGCATGCGGATCGCTGACCTTCCGGCCTTCCTGCTCGAGCACGATCGGTTGCACTCCTTCCGCACAGGTTACGGCCCGTTTGCCCGAGTCTTGGGCGAGCGTCTCCATCCAATTCTTTCCCTCGAGGTGCAGTCCGTTTTGGAGACAAAGGTCGGCCTTCGCTGCGAGCTTAGCGTCGCTCGGAGCGGGCATGTATGTATGAGGGTCCGCCCCCGGAGCCAGTATGCAGCGTACCTCACAATCATCGCCTACGACTTGACGGGCGAAATCCGCCACCTGAGTGGTCGAACACAGTATGGAGGGCTTGGTCGCCTTGGGGGTATTTTCTTTGGCGTTGTCCGCAAAAACCGGGCAGACGGCAAGGAGGACGGCGGCAACGGCCGGAAACAACAGCCGACGGATCGTCATTGGGCGTCACCTCAGCGGCAGAGCGCAGTAAGGTCGTTCGGCCGGGCACTCGTACCGATCATTCGAAATCGCCGGCCGGTATTCGTCGTGGGGCAGGGTTTCCGAGACCGTCTCAAAACCCTGCCCAAAAATACCTGGAGAAAGCTGATTTTCCGCAATTCAACCGCATAGGGGTTTATCCTCGCCGGGTCCCTACACTCGTGCCTTCTCCCTTTTGAAAAAAGGCTCGATGAGATCGATCGGAATCGGGAATATGGTTGTGGAGTTATTCTCCGTGGCGATTTCCGCCAGAGTCTGGAGGTACCGGAGTTGGAGCGCGGACGGCTCCTTCGCAAGGATCGCTGCGGCTTCGGCAAGGCGGGTGGATGCCTGATATTCGCCTTCGGCATTAATGATCTTGGCCCGCCGTTCACGTTCCGCTTCCGCTTGTTTTGCCAAAGCGCGCTGCATTTCAACGGGGAGGTCTATGTGCTTCACCTCCACCATGCTCACCTTCACGCCCCATGGCCCTGTGTGCCGATCGAGAATCTCTTGAATCTGAAGGTTGATCTTTTCCCGCTCCGCCAATAGCTCGTCAAGCTCGGACTGACCGCAAACGCTTCGCAGCGTGGTCTGGGCCAACTGCGACGTGGCGTAAAGGTAATTCTCCACCTTGATGACCGCGTCGGTGGGATTGGTGACGTAGAAGTATGTGACCGCGCTGACCTTCACCGATACGTTGTCCCGCGTGATCACATCCTGGGGCGGCACGTCCAGGGCGACCACACGCGTGCTGATACGCACCATCCGGTCGATTATGGGCACGAGAAGTATCAACCCCGGTCCTTTGGCCACGATAACACGGCCCAGCCTGAATATAACCGCGCGCTCGTACTCGTTGAGGACTTTCACGGCCATGATGAAAAAAACCACAGCCAAGAAAATAATGATTCCTATGCCGGTCGTCATCACGGTTCTCCTTCCACTAAGGCCCCTCCCGGAGGGGTGATCGAACTTGCTTGGATTTGCTCCATGATTTGTCCGGGTCCATCTTGAAGCAAGGGTACGGGTTCGTCAACCGGTTCGCAAAGCCGCCGTGTCAAGCGCGGATTACCTTCAGAGTCAGCCCCTCCACAGCGATCACACGGACCTTCTCCCCCTTGGGCAGCAGACTTTCGGACCGTGCATTCCAGTATTCTCCCTGGACATCCGCTTTGCCGTCTCTGTGAATATCGGTAATTGCCGTCCCAACCTCCCCGAGCAAACCTTCCACTCCTGTCTTGGGCTTGCTGAGCCAAGCTTTTACCGCCAGGCCCATGGCAAAAATGAAAAAACCGGACACAGCGGCGACCGTGGGAATAACCACCGACAATGATACCCGCATGGCGGCCTCTCCCGTATCGAAGAGCATGATGGACCCCAAGGTGAGGCTTATGATCGCCGCGATGGACAAAAGCCCGAAGGAGGCTACCTTAACCTCCAGAATGAACAGGATTACCGACAATAAAATCAATAAAATGCCCACATGGTTCACCGGCAATACCTGAAGGGCGAAGAACGCCAGCAACAGACTGATCCCGCCTATCACCCCGGGGAATATGAGCCCCGGACTGTAGAGCTCGGCCATGATTCCGATGCCGCCGATCATCATGAGTACATACGCCACATTGGGGTTGGCCACCACGTCCAGGACCTTGAACCGCCATCCGGCGGCTATCTTGCGAACTTCAGCTCCCTTGGTCTTCAAGGTGGCCGCGCCCATCTTCTTCTTCACGGTCCGCCCGTCGATTTTGTCCAATAATTCCGTCACGGAATCCGCCGTAACGTCTATCGCCCCAAGCTCCAGGGCTTCAGCGGCCGTGGCCGAGACGCTCTCCCGTATGGTTCTTTCGGCCCATTGCGCGTTTCGGCCTTTCTCAACGACTATCCCCCGCACGTATGCCGTCAAATCATTGAGAACCTTTTCCGACATTTTGCCGCTGATATCCTCACCGCCGCCGCCTACCGGATGCGCTGCCCCGATATTGGTTCCCGGGGCCATGGCGGCCACATCCGCGCACAGAGTGATCAGCGCGCCGGCGGAAGTAGCCGAGGACCCCGAGGGCGCCACGTAAACCACCACCGGCAATTTGGAATTGATCATGCTCTTGATGATGGTCTTGGTTGTGGATACCACTCCGCCCGGCGTGTCGATGCGTATTATGAACGCGGATGCCTCGTTGAGCTCCGCTTCTTCGATCCCCTTGATGATGTGATCGGCCAAAGCGGGGTTTATGGTCCCATCGATGTCCAAAAGGTATACCACCGGCTTTCCGGTCTTCCCTTCGGCGCTGAATACCCCTGACTTCTCGGCGGACGCCGTGAGAATTCCGATGGCGAGCAAGGCGGCAAACAGAACAATGCGCTGATGACGAGGTTTCATGTCTTCCCTCCGGGTTCCGGCCGAGGCAGCCCAAGGAGGGCCATAACCGCCTTTAGGTCGGTCCATGCCTCGGCCTTCCATCGCCGGTTATGTTGTTCCATGAGTAAGAACGATGGATGGTAGGTGGGCATAACGGGTATTCCCCTCCAGTAGAGGAAGCTCCCCCTAATCGTCGAGACGGGTCCCTCCAGGCCGAGAAGGGTTTCCGCGGGAATTTCCCCCAGGGTTACGATTACCTGCGGCCCCACAGCCTCTATTTGCTTTTCAAGGAAGGGGACGCACGTATCCGTTTCCGTCCGTTCAGGTTGTCTACTTCCCGGTGGACGGCATTTCACGGCGTCGGTTATGTATACGTCGGACCGTTCCAAGCCCATGGCCCGGATCATCTTGGTCAAGAGCAGCCCCGCTTCCCCCACGAAGTGCCTTCCTTGTACGTCCTCGTCAACCCCGGGCGCGTCTCCTACGAACATAAGATCCGCGTCGGACCTTCCTTCACCAAAGACTATATTAGTACGTCCCTTATGCAGCGTGCACCGCGTGCAATCCCCAATTTCGGACCTTATGGCCGCGAGGCTCTCCACCGAGTATTCCCGCTTTGCCTCGTCTTCGGAACCGAGCCCCGGCATACGCCCATAACCGGGAAGAAGGATCGGGGAGAAACCGAGCCTTACCTGATAATCCAAATAGGCTGCAAGATCTTCGTGCCAAGAAGTCATCCGATCGATCCCGGGTTCAAAGGCATTACGGTTGAGTTCGCGGGTAACGGCCTCAACCGACATTCTAACCTTTTTGGGTCGTTCCCCTCAATGTCTTCACGCGATCCAGGATCAGGTCGGCCACCTTTTCCTTGGTCATGATCTCCATTTGCTCCTCGTCTCCGTTGCGATTGAGAAAACGCACGATATTAGTGTCGCAGTCAAACCCGGCACCGGGTCGGGTCACATCGTTGAGCACCAACATGTCGAGGTTCTTGGACCTGAGCTTTTCCCGAGCGTTTTTCAGTATGTCGTCGGTTTCCGCAGCAAAGCCGACCAGCACCTGGCCATCTCGCTTACGCTCTCCAAGGGCCAGCAGGATGTCCGGGTTGCGCACCAGATTGATGGTCATGGCGGCATCGGTTTTCTTGATTTTCTCCGTAGACATCGCGGCGGGACGAAAATCGGCCACGGCCGCCGTCTTGATGACCACGTCCATCCCATCGGCAAGCCCCAGAACCCGGTCGTACATTTCAAGCGCGGTACGCACCTGATGGTGCCGTACACCGAAAGGCGGCCGGACCTTGAGCGGACCGGACACCATGGTAACGTCCGCACCGCGGGCTGCGGCCCTCTTGGCGACGGCAACCCCCATCTTTCCGGAAGATCTGTTGGTTAGGAACCGTACCGGGTCAAGGGGTTCCTCCGTGGGACCCGCGGTAACGAGAATCCGCAGCCCGGCCAAGTCCTTGACTTCCAGCAGGCCGTCGACGGCGGCCGCAATGGCCTCCGGTTCCGGCATTCTCCCTTCCCCGGTCCAGCCACAGGCAAGATAACCCGCGTCCGGGTCCATGACCGTGTACCCAACGCTTCTCAGCTTGTGGATATTCTCTTGAACGATGGGGTTGTGGAACATTTTCACGTTCATCGCCGGACAGAGGAGCACAGGGCAATCGACGGCCATCATAACCGTGGTAAGCAGGTCGTCCGCGATCCCCCCCGCGATCTTGCCGAGTATGTCGGCCGTTGCCGGCGCGATGACCGCCACATCGGCCCTGTCGGCCAGTTCGATGTGTTCCACGCCGGGGGTGTACGGCTCCACCCACATGTCCTTGTACACGGGATTGCCGCTTAATGTGGCCAAGGTCAACGGAGTCACGAACTGCGTTGCGGCATCCGTCAATACAACGGTTACGTTCTTCCCGGATTGAACCAGGAGCCTCACCAGCAAAGGCGCCTTGTATGCCGCTATTCCTCCCGAAACTCCGAGGAGGACCGAATGACTCATGGGCTGTTATCTCCTTCCGGTGTATCAAGCCGGTAGATGAAAATCATTCAGTTACGAGGGGGAAACTCCTATCTCAGCGTGGCGCAGGCTTGCCGGCCTGCCCCACAAAACTGAATGGATACGTAGATGAAGACTATTACCCTTGATTTCTTTGAGCCTTTGTGTCTTGGTGGTTCGTCTTTTCTCCGTTGGGGCCGACGATGAAGAAGAGTCGGAGCGATCTACGGTCCCATCCCATAGCGTTTCATCTTACGCCACAGGGTGCTCCGTCCCCAGCCCAGGATCTTGGCCGCGGTGCTCTTCCGACCACGGGCCTTCAGAATGGCTTCGGCAATCATGCTGCGTTCCCGTTCGGCCCAGTCCAGCGAGGTCCCTGCGGCTTCAGCGGGGGCCACGGGCTTCTGAGGTTGCGACGACGGGTCTTCAGCGGCCCCGTCTTGGCCCGAATAAGCTTCCTCTTCAAGAATGTAGGCAGGCAGGTGTTCGAGCCCAACACGGCTCGAGTCGCAGAAATTCACGGCATATTCAACAATATTGCGAAGCTCGCGGACATTCCCCGGATACGGATATTCATACAGTACCCGTTGCACGTGTTCGTCGAATCCTTTGACCTTTTTCTTGAAACGAAGGTTAAATACGTGGAGGAAATGATCCAGAAAGAGTTTTACGTCGTCTCCCCTTTTCCTGATGGGCGGGAGATGCAGGCGCACGACGTTGAGTCGAAAGAGCAGATCTTCTCTGAAGGTCCCATCGCGAACCATACGATCAAGGTTTCGGTGCGTGGCGGCTATCAGTCTAACATCTACATGGATTCCCTTAGTGCTTCCAAGGGGATACAGGACCTTGTCATCGAGAAAGGAAAGCAGCTTGACTTGCAGATTTACCGGCAGATCACCGATTTCGGTAAGGTAAAGGGTCCCGTTGTGGGCCAGCCTGAACCTACCCTGTTTGTTCTCCACCGCGCCGGTGAACGCTCCCTTCTGATGGCCGAAAAGCTCCGATTCCAGGAGGGCTTCCGGCAGGGCCCCGCAATTGATCTTAATAAATGGGCCGCGGCCCCTCGTCGATGCCAGGTGTATGGCCTCCGCCGTGAAATCCTTGCCGGTTCCGGTTTCCCCTGTAATTAGGACCGAAGAATCCGTCTGGGCTATCACCGGGATGATGTTGAGGACACGCCTTATTTCTTGACTTCGGCCGACGAGCCGTTCCAGAATGGAGGATTGAGCCGCATCCTCACCGCATTCCGACACCAGCCGTAGGTCTTCGATCGACTCCAAGTAGGCGGCGGGTTTGCCGGCCTGGTCCAGAAGAGGCGCAGCGGTTACACGCACGGGGACCCGTCTGCGGTTTCGGTTGATAATGTCGGCCTCCACGCAGACCGGTTCGCTGCGCGCTTCCACCTGCTGGAGCGGACACCCCCGAATGCACAGGCTATTCCTGAGAACGTACGAACAGGGAATGCCCTCGGCTTCGGCCGCGGCAAAGCCCGTGAGGGCCTGCATCGCCCTATTGAGAATGACGACCCGTCGATTAAGGTCGAGCACTATCAGTCCGATAGGTATTTCATCTATGAACTGGGTTAGGGCGACCGGTAAATTGCTCAACCCGTTTACGTACGGTATGCGGTTCACTGTGACATCCATTTCCCAATTGCGGGCACACAGGCTTTTTCGGGATCGGCCGATTGTGACAGAAGCGCCGTATATTGCAAGCACCCGCCGGGAATTCAAGGGGACGGCCGGTGCAGGTAAGGGGTCGGAGCCCAATGCTTACCGGGATGTGGTACTTTTCTTCTGGTCCTTCACGGGATCATGCCGTATATTTGCCGAATCGCCCTTCGACTCGATCGAGCCGAAACGGCGATGTTGTCCTTCTTTTGCCAAACGCAATACACGGCTCTTTTGAAAGGGAGCGGGTCAGCCGGTGAGCCCAGGAATAACGGAGTTGTTGCGACGCTTGTTCCACACGGGGCATGGCGCTGCCTCGGGAGGATACGAGGAGAACCTGCTTCGCCCTCCCGGAGCGGTTACCGAGGCACGTTTCATGGCATTGTGCATACGGTGCAGTCGATGCATCGAGGTGTGCCCTTACGGCTCGATAAAGCGAGCGGGGTTCGGGTCCGCCATTGGGACTCCGTACGTTCGTGCCGAAGTAAAGGCGTGTTATCTCTGCATGGCCTGTTGCGGCCTTTGCCCCACGGCAGCCCTTGACCCCACCCTCGTGAACCCCGAAATGGTCCGCATGGGCAAGGCTCGCATAGAGGCGACCCTATGTTACAGTCACCTCTTCATGGAACACGATGTGCTGCCCAAAAACGCCGGCGGCAAAATCGGGGCGTTGTGCAACACTTGTTACAATGTGTGCCCGCTGCCGGACAAGGCCATCAAACTGGAACGCAACCTGTTTCCCGTGATCATGGAGGGGTGCGTGGGTTGCGGCATATGTGTCGAGCGGTGCCCGGTCAGGCCGAAAAGAGCTATAAACGTGGCACCCACCGGCATGGGACTGGTTGATGAGGCGGGATATCACTTCCGTAAGGCCCGTAAACAGCATGACGGCTCAGGCGGGATCGAAGGCGGGAAACCGGGAAAAGTGCTCAAGGGTGAGGAACTCCTCGATCGGAAGTACAAAATAGACGGCTCCGGGGATTTCCCCAAGAAGGCGGATTAAGCACCTCGTTCCCATCACGGATGGTTCACTCGCGGGTTTGACGATCAGCGACCGACACGCCGGAACCAACCCATCCCAATCCTATGCATGGTTGACCCATGAGCTTCAGCGCCTACAGGAAAATCACACAAATCCTCGTTTTTGTGATCATGTTCCTGATTCCGGTCTTGAACTTGTACGAGATGTACACCGTTACAGGCACCTTCTACGCCATAAACATCGGAAGACTCGGCATCGCGGACCCGGCCGTCATCATGCAGGCCGTGTTTGCTTCCGGAACGCTTACCGTGCCCCTCGCTGGCGCAGCGCTCTTTCCTCTCCTCGCCGCGCTTCTGTTCGGCAGGATTTGGTGCGGGTGGCTTTGCCCTTATCATCTCGTGGCGGACTGCGCGGCTTGGGTAAGGGCAAAGATTCGGCCGAAACCCGCGACGGACGCCCCCACTGCGCTCTTGCCCGTGCCCGGAAGCTTTCGGGCCAACATGTTTCGTTTCGGTTTTCTCATCGTAGGTACCGCGGCTGCCGGCGCCATAGGGGTACCGTTACTGAACTACGTCAACGCACCGGGGATCCTAAGCACTGAAGCCATGATCCTGGTGAAGGAACGCACGGTCTCATTGGAAATCGCCTTCATCGCTTCCTTGGTACTCCTGGAGCTTACCATTCTGCCAAGGTTCTGGTGCAGGCTGTTTTGCCCCACCGGGGCCGTGATCTCCCCGGTCAGGACCCCCTACACCCTGCGGGTGGTCAACCGTATGGAAAAGCTGCGAAAGCCCTGTTGTCCCGCGGTCGCCTGTGCCGAGGTTTGCCCTATGGGGCTCACCCCCGCGATTGAGAGCACCGATCTCCTTTGTACCAATTGCGGCCGTTGCATCGACGCATGCCGCGCCTGTAACGGTGAAAGCAGACTTCGGTTCAGGGGCTTTTCGGGTGGGAGATAGGACGGAGGAGCCCCAAGGTGGCACCGGCAGGGCAGGGGCTTTAACCGCGGCATGAAAGATAAGACCGCGTGCTGGGGTTTTGCTTGCGCAAATGGCGACACGTTCTTCAAGATCGTTGTAAGCTTTGAAAATAGTCGTCCATTGAGCCTAAGCGCTCTAATTCTTTTACGGCACTCTTGAACTGCGGGTCACCCTCTATCAAATTATACAACTTGTTCACAAAGGCATCGTTGTCCAGGATGCCGACATCGCCAGGTTGGTTCAAGAGTCGCGATAAAACCAAATCCTTACCCGGCATTGAAGAAAATTCCTCATGTTTGTTGAGCAATTCCGTTATCCGCCGGATGATGATCTCGTCTGAAAAAATACCTTCCTCTGCTAGATAGTCTTGAATGCGTCTGCAATATGCCTCGTGGTTCGGAAGCCGCTGAACGTCCTCGTCCTTCATCAACCGTCCGCAAGCAATATTGACAATTCGTCGATCATCATAGACTCGGGTCCTCTTCAGAATTTCCCTAATACTCTCAAGCAGCTTGTATTTGGGCGTTCTCCCAGGCATCGTATCGATGAATCGTCGCATCTCGTCCGGTGAGGACGGCAGGCCGCATTCAGCGGGAGGGTGGTTGGATATCGCCTGCATCGCTTCATCGATCTTTGCATCGGCGATCCACCCGCAAGCCTCGTTGAGTAACTTGGTAATCATCCGGCCGAAGCCCTCACGCGTTACATGGTCGGTCCAGTCTTCAGTTCCAACTCGCGCGTATGCCCATCCCATATGCCACCCGAGCTTATTCCCGAATGGTTCCTGCAAACTTACTATTCTATTATTGAGCAAGCAATCGTAATGTTCATCTGATGCCAGACCGAAACACAGCCGAAGGTATGCACAAGAGTGCTCAGTGATGCCTATATCCGTATCAGGATGAAGATAGAAATA
>JAZDOF010000568.1:0-11364 GCA_043799015.1 Pseudomonadota bacterium
CGGGCCCGTGGGTCGAATTGTCTGTCGATGCGGTAAGAGGTGACGATCCCGTGGGTCGTCGCACGTCGGGGAATGCCGGGAGGAGGCATTCCCCATTTTCTTTTTCCGCGACGCTATTTCCGCGATACGTCCCGTCTCCCCCTCTTACTTGCCCCGGAACAAACCATTCTCGTAGAAGTATAAGAAAATCGTCTTGTTGTCTATGCCGGTCAATTCGTGCACCTTGAAGATGGTGACCGATTTCTTGTCCATCCTGAGATCGGCGATTACTCGAGTAATCCTTCCGTAGACTTCGTTTCCGGTGTTGATGTCCATATCTCAACCTCCTTTGCCCGAGCGTTCACGCCTTGCTTTCGACGTAGTCGAACACCGATTCAAGAGCAGGGGCCAGTTGGCCCACATTCGGTCCGCCCGCTTGGGCCATGTCCGGTCGTCCGCCGCCGGAACCTCCCACCAGAACGGATGCCTGTTTGACGATGTTCCCCGCGTGGAACCGAGATGTGAGGTCCTTGGTAACCAGGGCGATCAGTAAAGCCTTGCCGTCGTTGGAGGCTCCAAGAAGCGCCACACCGGAATCCAAGCGATCCCGGACCCTGTCGGCGTACTCTCGGAGATCCTTGGGGCTCGATATGTCGTCCAAAAGTCGGGCAAGCACCTTCACGCCGTTGATCTCCCGAACGCCGTCAAGAATGTCCCCTGCCAGTTTAGATGCAAGTTTGGCCTTAAGGGTTTCAATCTCCCTCTCGCCGGCTCGCCTCTCTTCAAGGAGTCTTTCCACTCTGGCCGGGACATCGTTCGTGGAGCACTTGAGTCGTTGGGCAATCAACTTCATGTCACGGTCGAGCGACTTGACGAACTTTTCCGCGCTCCTAGCCGTCACGGCCTCGATACGCCTGACTCCGGCCGCGATGCCGCCTTCTCCCACGATTTTGAACAAGCCGATCTCTCCGGTATTCTGTACGTGTGTTCCGCCGCAAAGCTCCTTGCTGAAGCCGCCCACCGAGACCAGACGCACGGTGTCGCCGTATTTTTCGCCAAAGAGGGCCATGGCCCCCGAATTCATGGCTTCCTTGATCGGAGTCAGCCGGGCGCCGACCGACCCGTTTTCACGAATCCGCTCATTGACCAGATCCTCAACGCGAACAAGCTCGTCTTCCGACACGGCGGCAAAATGGGTGAAGTCAAAACGTAGTCTCTCGGGGGTGACAAGGGAACCGCTTTGCTTCACATGGTCGCCCAATACTTGTCTGAGGGCCCATTGCAGTATGTGGGTGGCCGTGTGGTTAGCCGCTATTGAGCTCCGAATTTCCGTATGCACGGTCATCTCGACCCGCGCTCCCACCGATAGGCTGCCGATCTTGACGAAGCAGCGGTGGATGGTCAGGTCCGCCAAAGGTTTGGTCGCGTCTTCCACGGTGAGCTCGCAGCCGTTGGAACGCATGGTTCCATGGTCGCCCACCTGGCCTCCCGATTCGCCGTAGAAGGGGGTCCGATCGGTGACAAGATCGACTTTTTCACCGGCCAAGGCCGTTTCGACTTCTTTGCCGTCCCTTATTATTGCCGTTACGACTCCGAAATCCGACAGCGTTTCGTAGCCGGTGAAATCCGATCGTATACCTGCGCTCAAGATCCTCTTTACGGCCGTGGCATCTTCGCCCTGCATCGCCTCCCAGGATTGCCTGGCCCGTTGACGCTGGGCCGCCATTTCGCCGTCGAATCCCGCGGAATCCACTGCCAGTCCGGACTCCCTTGCAAGGTCCTCCGTCAAGTCAAGAGGAAAGCCGAAGGTATCGTAAAGCCTGAACGCGACTGAGCCGGGCAGGGTGCTTTGGCCATCTCCGCGCACGCGGTCGGCTTCTTCTTCGAACAGAACCAGTCCTCTGGCCAGGGTCTCCAGGAATCGTTCTTCCTCATTGCGGATGACTTTCTCGATGAGCAGCGATTGGGCCGTCAGTTCGGGGTACGCTGATCCCATGTGGCTCACGGTTACGAGAGCCGAGTCATAGAGGAAAGGTTCATTCAGGCCGACCAACTTACCGTAGCGCAGCGCCCGACGCAGGATGCGGCGCAGAACGTAGCCTCGACCTTCATTGGACGGAAAAACTCCGTCCGCTATCAGAAAAGCGGCAGCCCTTGCGTGGTCGGCCATAACGCGAATCGCAATGGAATCCATGTCCCCACCAAGGCACTTCTTACCGCAGAGCTCCTCAAGCCTCGCTATGACCGGTCCAAACAGGTCCGACTCCCAGTTGCCGGGTTTCCCCTGGGCAACTGCGGCCAGACGTTCCAGACCCAATCCCGTGTCTATCGACGGCTTGGGTAAGGGCGTCATATTCCCCGAAGCATCACGATCGAACTGCATGAAAACGAGGTTCCACAGCTCCAGGAAACGGTCGCAATCGCAATCGGGTCCGCAATCCGGCCGCCCGCATCCAAGGGCCGCCCCTTGATCGAAATGGATCTCCGAGCAAGGGCCGCAAGGCCCCGTATCGCCCATGCTCCAAAAGTTGTCCTTTTCGCCCAGCCTGATAACTTCTTGAGGCTTTAGGCCCGCGACCTTTCCCCACAGTGTGACGGCCTCTTCGTCATCCTTGTACACGGTAACGTATAGTTTTTCCTTCGGGAGTCCCACGACATCCGCAAGAAACTTCCATCCGAAGGCTATTGCGTCTTCCTTGAAGTAGTCGCCGAAAGAGAAGTTGCCCATCATCTCGAAGAATGTGTGGTGCCGTGCCGTGTGTCCCACATTCTCCAGGTCGTTGTGTTTCCCGCTGACCCGGAGGCATTTCTGGGCCGTAACGGCCCTCCGAAACGAGCGCTTCTCGGTGCCCGTAAACACGTTCTTGAACTGGACCATGCCCGCGTTGGTGAAGAGTAATGTATTGTCGCCCGTGGGGATCAGGGATGAACTCGGCACTCTCGTGTGACCATTCTCCTCGAAAAACTTCAAGAACGCTTCACGCAACTGTGCGGCCGTCATGGCTCCTCCGGTTTTCCGGAACTGCTCGGAAATCATGGCAGGCATCCCGCCGAGGCCCATCGGACGTCAAGGGCCGCGCACAGCGCTTCGCGTAAAGGCCCGGCGCCTTCAGGGCGGGAAAACACCCTTTTGATAACGAACTCCGGACTTGAGTTTAGAAAACATTTAAGGATACCACACAATTCGTGCTCCAGGCAAGGATTTGAAGGAGTAGGATTGCTAGATGTTCTTTTATGTAGTAATTTTAGTTATTTATTTTGCTAAAACTATTCTGTGGGTATAATAACAGGCATACCAACACAAAATATAAAAACTTTTCTTGACACGGCTCGCGCGGCGTGCTACTCGCTCCCTCCGTGGTTTAACCACCCCACATCCCTCAAGAATGGGTGTTGCCCGCGTGAGACCAAGAACTTCCACTAAATCCTTTGGAACGGGACGGCGCGAAGGCCACGATTCTTCTCTATATTATGCCCGGAAAATGTGTCTGGCCCCCAAACCTTCGGAACCGAAAGAAAGCATAAACTCCATAGCGGATCATATGGTTAATCGAGTATTTAATCATTCATCCGAGGATATGCACGAGCTTCCGGACAACTGTGCGGCCCTCATGGTCACCTCGCCCCCTTACAACGTGGGCAAAGAATACGACCTGGATCTTTCCTTCCAAGAGTATCTTCAGTTTCTTTCGCGGGTATTGGCGGAGACTTACAGGGTTCTCGTGCCCGGCGGACGAGTGGCGTTCAACGTTGCCAACCTGGGTAGGAAGCCGTATATCCCGTTGAATTCCCACATAGCGGCCCTTGCCGCTGACCTGGGATACCTGATGCGAGGGGAGATTATCTGGGTAAAAGGGAAGGGGGCCTCTGGGTCCTGCGCATGGGGATCTTGGATGTCCGCGGGGAACCCGTCCCTTCGAGACCTGCACGAGTACATATTGATATTTTCCAAACAGAGCTTTTCACTGCGCTCTCCCGGAAAATCAACCATTTCCCGAGAGGAATTTATGGCCGCCACCACCAGTGTGTGGCACATCCCTGCGGAATCGGCACGGAAAGTGAAACATCCCGCACCGTTCCCCGTGGCCTTGGTTGAGCGCTTGATTCACCTCTACACGTTTGAGGGCGATGTGGTTCTGGACCCGTTCATGGGAAGCGGTTCGACCGCAGTAGCCGCCGTTCAATCCGGCAGGCGATTCGTCGGATACGAGGTGGAGCCGAAATACGTGCAAATATGCGGGGAGAGGGTAGGGGACGTTTTCAAGGACCGGTTGGACGAACCTGTGGCCGGCGTAGCGGGCCTGTGAATCGCAACCGTCCAATACAAACGTTTTCAAGCATGCCGGATTGCCGTGGGAAGGGCCTTCTGAGATAGGGTGGGTCTTTCCCACGGACCGTCATCCCTCGGAACTCTCAACCGCATGCGGCTCCCGTTGCCTGCCGCCATCCGATCAAGCCGGTGATGCACGTTCCTTCGATACCGGCTCTTCGCCGGTCCATCCCACAAAATGAATTGACAGCCGTCATCGCGATATCTAATCTTTAGCGGTGTGATACCACGGGCCGACGCGGCCGAATATCGCGGGCTCAGCACTTCAGGAGACGGCGCCATGGGGTACGAAATTCTCAAAGGGAAGAAGATTCTTGCGGTGGACGATGAGCCCGACGTGCTCGATATCATCAGGGAAGAACTTGCGTCGTCGGAAGTTGTAATCGCCGGGGATTTCCACGCGGCTGAAAGGTACATCAGAGAAAACGATTTCGATTTGGTTATTCTCGATATTATGGGGGTGGACGGGTTCACGCTTCTGAAAGCGTGCGGGGAACGGAGGCTTCCTGCATCAATGCTCACCGCACATGCGATTAACGCGGAAAGCTTGAACACGGCCATGCGGCTGGGCGCTGTATCGTTTCTTCCAAAGGAAGAGTTGCACAGGCTGCCGGAATTCGTGGCCGAGATCTTTGAGCAGCTCGAAAAGGGAGAAACCCATTGGAACAAGTTGTTCAAACGCCTTGGCCCGTTTTTCAAGGATCGACTGGGTGTGGATTGGGACGACTTGGAAAAGCCGCCCCCGTATCCTCCGGGATACTACTGATTATTGAACCATATCAGGAAAATGGGTCAAGTCGTACCGTTGCAGTTTGTTCAGTAACCCCTGCCTGGAGAGCCCAAGCGCCTTGGCCGCCACGGTGCGATTGCCCTTAGCGTCTTCCAGGGCCTGCCGGATCATTCGCTTTTCAAGATCATCAACCGCGTCTTTAAGGGTCGCGGGACCTTCCGTTACATCCTCGCCCGTCGGGCGTCCTTCTCCGATGGTGATCCTCGGTGACAGACTCCTAACGGATATTTTTCGTCCGTCCCCGGTGAGAACATGGGCCCGTTCGATCTCGTTCTCCAATTCCCTAACATTTCCGGGCCAATGATAGCGGCAAAGTACGTGAAGCACGGCCGGGTCCGTTCCCCGGACGAGCTTGCCGGTTTGGGTGGAAAACTTCTCGATGAAGTGCTGGGCAAGGAAAGGGATGTCTTCGACTCTGTCCTTGAGAGGAGGGATCGTTATGGGAAAGACATTGATCCTATAATACAGGTCCGCCCTGAATCGCCCATCGTCCATAAGCTTATTCAGATCTTGGTTGGTTGCGGCAATCAGCCTCACGTCCACCTTTTGGACGGAGTTTTCTCCTACCGACCTTATCTCCCCGGCTTGAACCGCGCGCAGGAGTTTGACCTGCATTGCGGGAGAAGTGGCCTCAATCTCGTCCAAGAACAGCGTGCCCTTATCAGCGGATCGAAATACCCCTTCATGGTCTCTGACCGCCCCTGTAAACGATCCCTTTCTATGACCGAACAATTCGCTCTCGATCAGTTCCGAGGGCACTGCCGCGCAATTTAGGGAAATGAGGATCTTGTCCGCTCGCCTGCTGAGCTTGTGGATGGCGCGAGCAACCAATTCCTTGCCCGTGCCCGAATCGCCCTGAATAAGGACCGTGGACTCGGTGGGCGCCACCTTTCGTATGAGTGACCGCACGTCCTGCATCGCACCGGACGCTCCGATGATCTCTTCAAGCGGGTCTTGCCTCTTGAGGAGTTGTTTCAAATCCACATTCTCCTGTTGCAGCAAAGAGGCGCTGCGCACGAGATAGTCCCACTCCTGAACCGATTCCATGGCCCTGGCGGCCTGGCTCGCAAGGATTTCCAGGATTTGAAGGTCGATACCGGTGAATACTCCGGCCCTTTTGTTCAGCACTTGGAATACTCCGGTCACCCGGTCGTTGGGAGAACGGAGGGGTACACAGAGCACGTTCTTGGTGGTAAACCCCGTACGCGGGTCCACGGTACGATTGAATCGAGGGTCGCTATAGGGATCGACAATATTTAGCGCTTGCTTATGTGAAAAGACCCATCCAGCGATTCCCGAATCCCAAGGGATGCGGATTTGGTCGTGCCGAAGCCCGACCCCCATGTGGGAATAGAGCTCTTTTGTGGAATAGTCCGCGAGAAATATGGTCGCACGCTCCGCATTCATCACGGACGGGGCTTCCTTGATAAGCATATCCACAAGTGAGGTCAGGTTCTTCTGGCCGGACATGAGTACGCCCACTTTGAACAGCAGTGAGATGCGTTCGAGGTAGGAGCCCATGGGGCGTATCGCCTTCCCTTTGTCGTCCGAATCGCTCTCCAGTCCCAAGGCTTCGCGAAGAAGGGTTATATCCATCAGGATCGTGATGGCCTGGACAAGTTCGTCCACGGTTATCCTGCCCTTTAGGAGAAGGATTTCGTGTGGAGACTTACCGGTTTCCTTCGATTCGCGCAGGGTTTCCGTGAATGTCTGTTTGCTGATTTTTCCGGTCTCCAAAAGGAGACGACCGATTGAATAATGCCCCACCACCTGACGTCTCCGCCCTTCGTCCTTGACCGGCCCCACCGGCGCCGCGTAGAAAACCGAGGGTTTCAAATGCTTGATGCCTGATCGGCCCACTCCACTTCCAACGTAATTCATTAAGCGCAACTCGGCAAGGAGAACGTAGCAAAAGTCCTTTGCACGCTCCGTGGGGATGCCCGGCCGGAAGGGGATGAACCCCTTGCCCGATTACCCACAGGAGCGACCGGCGGCGCACTCGACTTTGATTCGGCTATTGGGAACCGTTTTGGCCGGCTTCTCGGAGGATGGCAATCATCCGGTCGTGGTTGGCTTCGAGGGTATAACGTCCGGCGGTTCGGCGAGCCGCCGCGGACGCTGCGGCAAGGACCTCCGGATCAAGAAAGATCTCCATAGCATCACAGATTTCCTCCGCATCAGCAGGGTTTCGCAACACCACTCCGTCCATACCCGGGGTGATTATTCCGGCCGCGCCGTTGAACATGCCGGTAATTGCGGGCAGGCCAGCAGCCATGGCCTCAAATACCACAAGAGAGCATGCGTCGTAGAAAGTGGGCAACACGAACACGTCGCACTCCTGATAAACGGCTTCCGGTTCACGAGTGGGTCCGCGGAACTTCACGACGGAGTCGAGCTCAAGTCTGTCGACCAGTTTCCGGAGCGATCGGTAAGGGGCGGCCCCTACGAAAACGACGCCGAACCTTCCGGCGCCTACCCGATCTCTGAGCTTGCCGGCCGCTTCCACGAGAAAACGGGCCCCTTTCTTTCTCAGGTCATATGACATGAAGAGAAACAGGACTTCTTGATCAAACCCGAGTTCGCGGCGCAAATCATCATGGTGCCCGTGTTCCTTTCCCGCGAATCTTTGCACGTCGATCCCGTTGTACAGGAGTTGTATTGCGTTCAGGGGCACCCCGAAGTACTCGGACATATCGCGTCTGACCATCTCGGAGATGGCGATGAGAACCGGCCGTTTTTCGGCCCTGAAGGGGGCCGACTCAATCCAAGCCCTTACGTGGTGCTTGGGAGAAAAGGCTATGGAAATCCTTTTCATGAGTCTGCCGTACCAACTTGGCACGGCCAGTACCTTTCTGGACGCACTTCTTCGGTGAACGCCGCCGTGGCTTTGGTAAACGTTCATTTCGAGGGTGTTGCCGAAACCGAGGATTACGTCGTAGGACCGATTCCTCACGGCCTTGCGGTGGCGGATCGCGAAGTGAAGAATGCGCAGCGAAGCGGGCCACCAACGGGGTGGCCTGGGGATCTCGTGGAAGCGGGCCTCGGGTGGGTCGCCATCCCACGAATTTCCGTAGAAATGTACCTCCCAGCCGGCCGATACCAGTCGGCGGGCCAGGTGTACCGCGTACGACTCCGCTCCTCCTGCGTGAACGCTGAACTTCTCCATGGCCATTGCGATTGAAGGCACTTATTTCATACCTCGTAAACCCCTATACGGAAGCTTTCCGATACAACGGCGAGAACCGCACGAAGGCTTTCGTGTCCTAAGACTTATCGGCGGGCCGGAAAGCCCCACAAGAGTGACTGGTTACCGGCGTCACACCTTCCCATCGCCTTCGGAATGCGCCAAACCTCTTTCCCAGGACTTGGCGTGTTTAAGAAAAACGTAAAAGGAGCTGTTCACGGCGATCACCATACCCGGCAGCCCGTCGAGGACGCCCAGTTTCCAGATGGCGCATTCCAGGAATTTCCCGATCGCGTGGACCATCCCAACGAGCACGTCAAAGCCTGACCCTGGACTGGTCGTGTGTGCGGCGTGTACCGATGAAAACTTGTCAATGGTGGCGATCTGATCCGAGATGTCCCTGTATACGTAGTGGAGTATGGGGTTCACCAGGGATTCCACTCGGCCACGTACCTCCAATCGCTCGTGGATGCCGTCGCCCACCCATTCTCCCGTTCCTCGGCGCACGAGCCTGACCTTGCGGTCCGGGTACCAACCGCCGTGGCGTATCCATCGATTGAGATATCGGCTGAGTCTGGGTATGGAAAAACCTGCAATATCAGGCGTTGCGCATCTGACGGCCTTGATGAGTTCATGGGACAGCTCGGGTGACAATGCCTCGTCCGCGTCGAGGCTGAGTATCCATTCACCGGTGGCCGACTCCATCGCTGCCTGTTTTTGAGCCGCATATCCTCCCCATTCTCGATGGATCACCAAAGCACCGGCGGCCCGGCATATTTCCTGGGTGCCGTCGGTGCTTCCCGAGTCCACTACGACGACCTCATCCGCAATGGAAGCGCCGGCCAGGAGTCGTCCAATTCTGTCCGCTTCGTTCTTGGCGATCACGGCTATTGTGAGAAGCGGTGTCGAGATGGTAGTGCTTGAGTGGTCCATGCTTTTGTGAGGGTTTTGGTTGCCTGTTTGTTTGAAGGAACGCATGAGTTAACATAATATATCTTATCGGACATTGGCCGCCCCGGAAAATGACTCAATGCCACACCGTTTCCACCGGGTCCACTCGGACCTCGATCCCAATGGTACGGATCACTTCGGCTATGGCCTCCGCTTCATGATGCGGCCCGACGGCAACCACACACGAACCGGCGTGGTCCACGGTCCAGGCCACCGCATAGGCTTCATCAGGACCTATCCCAAGGGCTGTGATGCTGATTTCCATAACCTCTTGGTAGGTATTGTAATCGTTGTCGATAATGCGCACCTCATATAAAGGCCGGTCTTCCTTTTCCCGGTCGGTGTCGGAAGACTCCCCGGAGGCGCGTGACGCGTGAAAAAAAAGACCCGTGTAACAATTTAGAATCCCGGTATGTTCCTCGGCTCTGATCCCATCCATGACTGTTAGACTCACCCCGAACACTTACTGTCTAACGCCGGATCCCGGATCAATCCACGGTGAGGGTCATTTCCGGGGGCGTTTTGAAGGTATTGCCGATGGTACAACCTTTTGCAATTCCCGTAAACGCCCTGAGCTTCTTAGGATCATCCAGTTGCGACCCGACATTGCCGATCGACACGCCGATCCGACTGATCCGTTCGGGCTTCTCGGCGTATTCCCACTCAACTTCGGCATCGATGTTCCTGAGTTCGACGCCGTGACGCCCGGCCGCCCATACGACCCCGGTAAGCACCTCGCAAGCCGCCGTGGCCGCTACGGCCAACTCGGATGGGTTGGGTCCGGAATTCTCGCCTCCGAATTGCTCTTTCAGGTCCACCACAAACGACCAGTCGTCGGAGATTACTTCAATCTTCCTGGGGCCGATCTGTTTCAATTTCAGCTTCATGGATGCTTTTCCACCGTAGTGCGGAGATCACTTAGGATTCCCGTCGGGAAATATCTCAAGCGCCTTGTTCATATCGGAGACCTTGAAGATGAACAGAGCCGACTCACTATCGGAGAAACCGGAGCCATAGGTGTAGGCTATGTTCACTCCTGCATCCCCGAAAACCTTTGAGACCTTATTCAAGATACCGGGCCGGTTATCCAGAACCATTCCTATTACTTCCTGAACGCGGACCTGATATCCGGATTTCTCCAGCACTTCCAATGCTTTGGATGGATTGTCCACTATTAGTCGTATCATCGAATACTTGGCGGATTCCTGAATGATGGTGTCATAGTATTCCCTGGGAGCAACCCGGTGTCCCGTTTCGCTCCTCACGTCGTACAAGGCCCGCAGGTATTCGTTGGCGTCCTGTATGCTCATTGCCTCGATGTTGATGTGCTCGTCCCGGAGCACGGCGGTGAACTTCGCCAATTCCCCCGGAGCATCCACCAGCATGACCTGGAGCTGTCTCTTGATGGGCATTGTTTTCTCCATCTTAACATGATTCGGATTTGGCCATATTAAGCGCAACGTGGCGCGGGCTCAACAAAAAAATCGGCGACCGACCGACCCGGCGAGCCTTGGCTGAAATCCCATGCCGTCGAATCCGGGAAAAACCAGTCGGACGGGATCGTCATTACCGGGAGCCTAGCGACGAACCAATCTCCCTCGAAATAGCCGGGATACCGTCATCCCTGATTCGTTGTGCCTCAAGGGCAACCATTCACTTACGTGTGGGAAATTCCAATCTCAACGTGGCTCAGGCTTTCCAGCCTGCGAATTTTCTTAGTGCGATCTCGGCAGGCCGGAAAGCTTGCCCCACAAGAGTGAATGGTTAGTTGCGCCGGTCAAAACCGGCAAGGAGTTGTGAATGAAAGAGTCATACGGTGAAGGCCCAGCGAGCCACACCGGCCCCGAGTCATGCGTTGGTCGTCGCAAGGCGACAGGCGAAGCGTTGACAGGGGTACACGCAGGCCAGCCATTGAGCTCCGAAATCAACGCCTCCGGGACGCCGACGTTGTTAGCCAATGCGGAAGGCAACATCGGGCACGGCACTATACGCGAGTCGTGTTCGAGTCCCGCGGAGTCGAAGACCCTGTGCATGCGTGGAAACTCCTTGCGCGGGAACCGGGAGGTCCCGTCGGCGCCCATGGCCGAATCGTCGGGTGGGCCGGTCGGAGAAAGCCCAAAAGCATATACG
>JAZDOF010000590.1:0-9137 GCA_043799015.1 Pseudomonadota bacterium
CTCGGCTATGTATGGTCCGACGTTCAACCCGTTGGTTGCAAGACAGAGGAGCAAGTTTGGGAACTGCTTTCGGATCAGACGAAGGGTCTCCATGGTCGGTTTGGGGTGCGCGAAAGCGTCGCCAGGGCCTGCTATGCCCGCCACGGTTATGTTTGGGGTTCGTTCAAGTACCTGCTCAAGATATAGCACGGCTTGTCGGGGATTCAGCACCGAACTTGTAACCCCGGGCCGGCTCTCGTTGACACAATCGTACTTCCGATTACAGTAATTACACTTTATATTGCAGTCAGGCGCGACCGGAAGGTGGACTCGACCGCATTTACCTTTAGCTTCCACGTTGAAACAGGGGTGGTTTTCTTTTTCCAGCGCGCTCATTTTGTATATCCTTCTGTGAATGTATTGCCGGATGGTAATCGTTCACCACGATGGGTGAAGAATGAACCACGAAGACACAAAGGCACAAAGAAATCAAAGACTAATGTTTTCTCAGGCCTGCGGGGGCCAAGCATCCGCCCTCACTGACAGGCGGACGCAATTATCGGATCAACATGTATTTGTGAATCATTTCAAACTCTTCCTCGTGTCGTAGTGCCTTTGTGGTTTGATTTTCCCGGCTCGGCGAGACGTCGCGGTGAACGTTTATGCCGGATGACTCCGGTACGCGTCAAATATATGAATAACCAATAGGTGAGTTTTCTTGTTTAGCCTCTATCAGGGTGTTGACGATGTTATCCAGGAGCCCTTGGGCCCCGCGATAACCCAGATGCAATATTCTTTGGCCGCCGAAGCGATCGTGAATGGGGAACCCCACGCGGATGAGCGGGATGTTCCATTTCTTGGCAAGATGATATCCTTTACTGTTTCCGATAATCAGATCAGGTTGAAGGGCGTCGGCTTCTTCCGCAATTGTGTGAAAATCCACCCCTTCTCTAACTGCGGGCGGTTCCGGAAGCAGGCCGTCCGTCACCTGCCGGACCGACTCTGCAAATTGCCCGCTGCGCCCGCCTGATGCGCACAGCACCGGCCGAACTCCGATTTCCGACAGAAACGCGGTGAGTCCCGTAACAAGGTCTTCATCGCCGTAAACCACGGCCCGCTTGCCGAAAACGTATTTGTGGCCGTCCACGTATGCATCAATCAGTCTGCCTCGCTCCAGCGAGTGCTTTTCAGGCATTCGGTTCCCGGAAAGCTCCTCCAATACCTCAAAGAAGAGATCCGTTTCCCGGAGTCCCACGGGCACACCCAGCCGGTAGGCAGGCACTCCGAACCGTTCGTTCAGGAGCGCCGCGGCCGTTTGGCCTTTTGCAATTGTCCGGCCGAATTCCAGCACGGCCCGCGATCCGGGCAGGGATTTTATGTCCCGAAGCGGCGTGCCTCCGGACGGCAGGTTCTCGTAGTACTCCAAGGCCGGGGCATCGAGGGTTATCGACAGATCAGGCATTATGGTAAGGTTCAAACCGAAGTCCTGGAATACTTCCATCACATACCGGGTATCCGCGGGAGAAATAAACCCGGGGAAAAGCGCTATTCCATCATGGGATGCGGTCTCTTCGGCCAATCCGGCTACGGCCGCCTTCACCGCGGCATGGAACCCTTCCATGTGGCTGCCCGCATAGCTCGGGGTCGAAACCGCAACAATCGCGGGGGAGCCGTGAGCCTCCATAACGTCCGAGAATTCCCTGCGGAATTCGTTGACGTTCATGGGAACGTCATCTCCTATGGTTTCGGTCAGGCACGTAGTGGCAACTCCGATCAACTTGGGCTCATATTTCGACATGACATTCTTGAGTCCCATCTTCAGGTTCGGTCCGCCGCCGTAAATCGCGTGTTTTTCTCCCAGAGAAGATGATGCTATGTCCATGGGCTCCCGGAAATGACTTATGATGTAACGCCTCATATACGTCGCGCAGCCCTGGGAACCGTGAAGGAAAGGAACGGCCCCTTCCAAGCCGCGGAAGGCCAGGCAGGCGCCCAACGGCTTGCATAGTTTGCAGGCGTTGGTGGTGGAAACATAGGGTTCCGTTTTTCGGTCGGATTGTTTCATTTTTGTCGCCTCACCCAAGCGCAACGCTGCGCAAACTTTCAGGAGAGCGAAGAGAGGTCGCTCTGTACGGCTTCCTGGGAACGAACCGCCACACCGGGCTCATCACGGTTGAATACACCTCTCGGGCGAAGTTGAGCATGCCCACGAAGCCCTCCAAGGCCTCCTTGCGCTCGTGGTTGTGGTCGCAGAAGCCCACCCCGAGCTTATATGCAATAGGACGTTCCTTGACGCCGCCCACAAAAATGTCCACGTCTTTTTCTTGAAGAAACGCCGACAATTCGAGCGGGTTCGAGTCGTCCACAATGATGGTGCCGTCGTCGGTTATTTCGTTTAATTCCCGGTAATCTTCTTCCGTGCCGGTTTGTGATCCGACCAGGACCACATCCATTCCCAGAAGCCTGAAGGCCTTAACCAACGAAAAGGCCTTGAACGCGCCGCCGACGTAGATGGCGGCCTTTTTCCCGGTAAGGCCGCGACGATATTCTTCCAGTACCGGGTACAGCGTCTCCAGTTCCTTCTTGACCAGTTCCGCGGTGCGTTGCGGCATCTCCGGGTCTTTGTCCGCGAAGAACCGAGCCACGTTGTAAAGGGATTCAGCCATATCTTCGACGCCGAAGTAGGAGACCCGCAGGAAGGGGACGCCGTACTTTTCCTGCATCATCTTAGCCAAATCCATCGTAGAGCCGGAGCATTGCACCACGTTGAGAGCCGCTCCGTGGGCGCGCTTTACGTCATCCACCCTGCCGTCTCCCGTGATGTTTGCCACGACCTCCAACCCCATTTGTCGGAAATAGTCTCTGATTATCCAGATCTCTCCGGCAAGGTTGAAGTCTCCTAGAATATTGACGCTCAGTGGTGAAATCCTCGATGTATCCCCAGTGCCCACCAGGCGAAACATGGCCCGGCAGGCCGCGTTGTATCCGGCCCGTTTATTTCCCTTGAACCCTTCGCTCTGGACGGGGATGACGGGTATACCTTTTTCCGCGGCGACTCGTTTGCACACCGCTTCCATGTCGTCGCCTATGATTGCGACGATACATGTGGAGTATACGAACGCGGCATTAGGTTCGTACCTGTCGATGAGCTCGACAAGAGCTTGGTACAGCTTGGTTTCCCCGCCGAACACGACATCTTTTTCTTGTAGATCGGTGGAAAAACTCAGCCTGTGCAATGCCGGGCCGGAAGACAGAGCCCCGCGAATGTCCCAGGTGTAGGCTGCGCACCCGATGGGCCCATGAACCAGATGCACCGCATCCGCTATGGGATACAATACCACCCTCGAACCGCAGAATACGCACGCCCGTTGGCTTACCGCGCCGGCAAGACTGTCTCGATCGCAGTTCATCTGAAAGGGTCGGTCTCCTTTGCGATAGACCTGGTCCTTTCGTTCTTCGAAGACTTGTATGTTCATGGCTGTTTTTCCTCGCTGCCTCACGGTAATCCAACCGGAAGAGTTCAACTCTTTCGCACGGTCCCTCGATCAAACAACGGCCGGCGGTCGCCCTTGAGCGGATACGGACCGTGCCCAGGAGGTGCCCCCGTTCATTAATCGCTCTGCTAAGTCAATAGATACTTCTCGGCAGGCCCGCCGTTCTCCAGCGCGTCCAAAATCTCATCCACTGCTTCCTGTCCCGTAACGCCCCCATACCAATATCCCTGAGGATATACGACCATGATGGGGCCTTCCTCGCACAGCTTCAGACATCCCGTACTCGATACCACCGCGTTCATGCCGCGATCCGCCAATTCCTCTTCCATATATGGGATAAGTTGCAGGGATTCTTTCTTGATACATTTTCCCTTGGCTTCGGTGCCACGAAAACTCGCGCAGACTAAAATGTGATAATCGGGTTTCAGCATCGTTCCAGTCCTTATATTTTCGCCGGTTTCAGCGGTAAATACTCGTTCCGTCGTCCAATAGGGCCGGGTAATGATTAACCTTACCCCAATGCCTTTCGATGGGGAGACCGGTCCCCTCGATGATCCTTGATACTCCCGGTCCCATCCGTATTTTCACTGCTACATAACCAACTCGAACCTTTCCTCCGGCGCGTCCCTGTCCTGTCTTTCCAGGAGGGCATCGAGGATCTTTTCCAGTAGTCGCATTCCGCCTCGGTATCCCACGGTTGGAAAGTAGCTGTGACCTATGCGATCCAGTATGGGAAAACCGAACCGGACCAGAGGGGTGTCTTCGTCACGGGCGATGTACTTCATATAGGTGTTGCCCATGAGCAGATCTACCGGTTCGTTCTTAATCCACTGGTGCAGTAGAAACATATCGCCCGCGGCTCGGACGTTCACTTGGGCCGGTATACCCTGAGTAATCTCGTGAATTCGGCTCTCGAATTCCTTGCCGGCCGTTCCGGTCACAATGTGGACGGGCCACATATCTATGGATACGAGGAACTCGGTGAGGGCGATCAACTGGTCCGGATCACCGGCCAGCGCAACTTTCTTGCCGTAAAAGTACTGGTGCATGTCGGTGATGATATCCAGGAGCTTCCCTCGGTCCTCGTTTATGACGTCGGGTACGGATATTGCCGCGGTCTTGCGCAGTGTATCCACGAATCTGTCGGTAGCCTTCAATCCTATGGGCAGATCGAGGATTTCGCAGTGGACTTTACATTTTGTGTCCAATGCCCGTGCCGCCGGCCCGGAGGCCAGCCTACCCAATGCGATCGTCGCCGCGCTGTCGCCGATACTCTTGAGCGCTTCCACGGTGACGCCGCCTTCGGGAAACATGTCGTATTTACCGGTCTGCGGCCGATTGAGGACCCTGGACGTATCCGGAAACAAGACCGTACGGACGCCCATTACCTCGGCTATGCGTTTTATTTCCTCCATATCCGATGGTTCTACGTAACCGGGGATTATGTTGATCTGGTCCAGCCTATTGCCCGTGGACTCGGCAAAATAGTCCACCATGGCCTTCGTCATACCTGCGAATCCGGTTACGTGCGTCCCGACGTAACTTGGAGTGTTTACGTGGATGACGTATTTGCCTTTGGGGATTTTTCCCTCGGCTTCCGCTTTACGTGCTATTTGGGGGATGTCGTCGCCGATGGTTTCCGACAAACAAGTCGTATGCACGGCGATTACTTCCGGTTCATATATGGTGAAGATATTGTCGATGGCCTGCACCAGGTTGGCCTGCCCGCCGAATACCGATGCACCTTCGGTAAAGGAACTGGTCGCGGCCATTACCGGCTCTTTGTAGTGACGGGTAAGGGTGCTTCGATGATAAGCGCAGCATCCTTGGGATCCGTGACTGTGCGGTAGGCAGCCGTGTATGCCGAGGGCGGCGTACATGGCCCCTATCGGCTGGCATGTCTTGGCCGGATTGATGGTCAAGGCCTTACGTTGGGTAATCTCTTTCGGAGTGTGTCGCAGTAACATTGGTCCTTTCCTTCCCGAACGGCTCAATCCCAGGCGTACTTGGCGGCCAGTTCCGGGCTTTCCTGCCAAGGAGCTTTGATATATTTCCAGATTTGGGTGTTAACCATGCGGTCGATTTCCCGGTAGAAATTCACCGCGCCTCGGAATCCCGCGTAAGGGCCGCCGGAGTCGTAGCTGTGGAGCTGCTTCATGGGGATGCCCTTTTTTTGAACGGCGTACTTTTCCTTTATGCCCGCACAAAAAATTGCCGGCTTGTAGATTTCTATGAGGCGTTCGGTTTCGTACTGGCTGATGTCGTCTATTACCAACGTTCTGTCCGGCATCTCCGGCATCATCCCGTCATAGTCCTTGAAACGGAACCCTTCCGTAAGCAGACGTTCCATCTCTTCAGCCGTCTTGCGGGGCCGGTATTTCTCCGGGTCGGGATGGATTTCCAGTTCCTCTATGTTTCGGCTGTCCGCATCCACCTTGATGCCGGGCAGTACCTTACGGCCCTCGTAATCGTCTCGATGGGCGAATTCGTAGCCGGCCGAAACCGTCTTCATACCTATTTCTCGGAAGAGTTCCTGATAATGGTGGGCTCTGGAGCCGCCCACGAACAGCATGGCCACCTTTCCTTCGCAGCGTGCTCGAACTTCATCCCGGACCTCTATGACTTCGGGCATTTCCTTCTCGATGACCGATTCGACCACCTCGGACAACTCAGCATCTTCAAAGTACTTGGCGATCTTGCGAAGCGACTTTGCAGTGGCTTCCGCACCGATGAAGTTAATTTTGATCCATGGTATGCCGTATTTGGTCTCCATCATTTCCGCGACATAATTTATGGATCGATGACACATTATGGTGTTCAGGTCCGCGGTGTGTGCGTTTGCGAATTTATCGTAGGTCGAATTTCCGCTGAATGTGGACACTACGCTGATCCCGCAGCTATCCAGTATCCGGTCGATTTCAAACGCGTCTCCGCCGATGTTGTATTCTCCGAGCAGGTTTATCTTGTATTTGCCGTCTATGACGGTGTCGTTGAGCCCGACCACGTGACTGAAAATGCCGTTGTTGGCTATGTGGTGACCCGCGGACTGACTCACGCCCTTGTAGCCCTCACAACTGAACCCGAAAACGTTTATGCCCAGTTGTTCCTTCATGTCACGCGCGACCGAATGAACATCGTCGCCGATCAATCCCACAGGGCAAGTCGAGAATATGCTCACGGCCTTGGGCTTGAATAGGTCGTAGGCCTCTTGGATGGCCGCCCGCAACTTCTTTTCACCGCCGAAAACGATATCTTCCTCCTGCATATCGGTGGAAAAGCAGTACGTCATGTAATTCTCGTCGTCCGGGCCCGCCGGACGGGTCTGGTTGCGTCGCGTCAACCAACTGTAGAAGCCGCAACCGATAGGTCCATGGGTAATGTTCACAATGTCGCGGGTGGGGCCTAAGATAACTCCCTTGCAGCCCGCGTAGGTGCAGCCCCGCTGGGTTATGATGCCGGGAATGGTCCTGGTGTTGGCCCCTATTTCAGGCACCTCGGAGTCTTCGCTCACTTTATTGACGATGATTTGTTTCGCGCGTTTTCGAGCTACTTTTGTCGGGACCTTTCGTAAGAGCTCTTTTTTCACGTCGGCGGGATCGATGAGCTCCTCTTCCGATGTGATTATTTCATCATTCAGCACCCTCATGGTGTTCTCCCGTTTTGAAACATCCGTTAATCGGCTTTCGGATTCCGAAATGTCGTCCGTACCTTTCGGGTGTTGCCGTTACGACCCGTCGAGGACTCTGTCGCCGCTCTCTCCGGTCCTAAGACTGATTGAATCCAGGACCGGCATCACGAAGATCTTGCCGTCACCGGACTTACCTGTTCGGTTGACTTTGATGATGGTTGTCACCGCCGTCTGCACCAGTTTCTCCGGCACTACAAGGAGCAGCAATCGCTTCGGGATGAGTCTTTGGCTGCGGCCGAGTTGGGCTATGGCTTCCTCGTAACCCTTTTCGGCGCCCTCCAACACGCTGTAGTCCACCAGGCCTTTTCCTCGTCCCAGTACTTCCCTTGCCGTCATGGAGGGGACCCCCATATCGGACAGGGCCTTTTTTGTCTTGTTCATCATGTTCATGCGAATGACGGCCATTATTTCTTTCATATCTTAACCTCCTCCGTCTCACCGGAGGCCGTCTCCTTGATACCCGAACTTATCGTGTATACTTCCTCTACCGGGCTCACGAAGATTTTGCCGTCGCCGTATGCCCCTTTGTCTCCCGTTCGGGCCGCCTTCATGACCGTCTTGATCACAAAATCCTTGTCGTCATTCGGCACTACGGTAATGAGTAATTCCTTCGGAATCTCGTCATAGGTTATTTCGCCGATCTTTATGCCGCGCTGCTTGCCGCGACCCACCACCGATATCTTGGTTACTGCTGGAAAACCTGCTTCCATCAACGCTTCAAGCACGTTATCCACCTTATCGGGCCTTACGATGGATCTGATCATCAACATTTCCGGTACCGCGCTCTTCCTTATCTATGGCTTTCTTCGACGCTCAGCCCGCCAGACCATGCTCTATCAGGAGCTTTTCCAGCTCGTCCGTGGTCATGGGCTTGGGAATAACATGCATCCCGTTGTTTTCGACTTTCTTGGCCAAAGTTCTGTATTCCGTGGCTTGGGAGTGAACCGGGTCGTATTCGATTACCGTCTTTCTGTGTATCTCGGCCTTCTGCACCATATTGTCGCGGGGTACGAAGTGAATCATCTGAGTGCCCAGCTTATCCGCGAAGGCTTCTATCATCTCTCTTTCATTATCCACGTTTCGGCTGTTGCAGATTAGGCCGCCGAGCCGCACGCCTCCGCCCTCGGCGAATTTCACGATTCCTTTGCAGATGTTGTTCGCGGCATACATGGCCATCATTTCGCCCGACACCACGATGTATATCTCCTTGGCCTTGCCCTCACGAATCGGCATTGCGAATCCGCCGCACACCACGTCGCCCAGGACGTCGTAAAATGCATAATCGAGCTTCTCGCCTTCCGCGTACGCTCCCAACTGTTCCAGGAGATTGATGGACGTTATGATGCCGCGACCGGCGCAACCCACCCCCGGCTCGGGGCCTCCGGATTCCACGCACACCGTGCCATGGAAGCCGACTTTTCGGATGTCCTCCAATTCGACGTCTTCGCCTTCGGCGCGTAATGTATCCAGCACCGTGTTTTGGGAAAGCCCCCCGAGCAGGAGCCTTGTGGAGTCCGCTTTGGGATCGCATCCCACCACCATGACTTTTCGACCCATTTCCGCCAGGCCCGCGACCGTGTTCTGGGTGGTGGTGGATTTCCCGATGCCGCCTTTGCCGTAAATCGCTATTTTTCTCATGTTCAACCACAGACCTTTCATTGAGCTTTCGCACAGTGGTAAAGCAACCTTCGTGCCGGCCGATTCCAGCATGGAGGACTCTCAAGGTTAATCAGTTGAAATCAATGCGTAATAGTTCGTAATTGCGGCAGGAGGGCGCCCGAAATGTAGAGTCGTTTAACGCTGGAATTTACATAAATGAAATAGTGGTTGTTACAATTTTGGTGAGCGTTCACAGCGACCTCCCTCTGAAGGCCGACTCAAGCCTCAAGTCCAGCGGTCCCCATCCTTCGTCCCCTTCCCCAAGTCCGGGAAAGGGGGGCTCAAACCGGAGTTTCCGAAAAGTCTGGTCGGTATGG
>JAZDOF010000593.1:0-4459 GCA_043799015.1 Pseudomonadota bacterium
CGGGCATAGAGCATTCACATACCAGGAGATCGGTCCCGTGCGCAAGGTCCACGAGACCTTCACATACGTCGGTATCGCCCGAAAAGGTCACTGAAGCGCCATCCGCTTCTATCCGATAGGACAAGGAAGGGCCTGAATGGACGGCCGGCGTGCTCCGTATCGTAGCTCCTTTCCAATCAAGCAAATCCGGACGGTCGCTGTTCATTTCCATTGTGAGCATTCTGTCGCCGGTAGGCACAATCCAGTGTCTGTAGACTTCGACCAATCCGTCAAGGAATTGTTTCAGCCCCGTTGGACCGATTACCGTGAACCGAGCTTGACGCAAGGGGCCGGACCCATAGTTGGACGCGAAAAGAAATGCAACCAGGTCCGAAACGTGGTCGGGATGAAAGTGGGTCAGAAGTATGGCGTCGATTAGCCTCGCATCGATGCCGGCTTCGCACAATCGGCGCATAGTACCCGGCCCTATGTCCACCAACAAATGGAGGTCGCCGATGACCACCAACACGCTCGAAGCGTTGCGTTCAAGACTTTGTGCGGCGGTCCCGCTGCCTAGGATTACGATCTTCATTTCAGGTCTCGTGCGAGGGCATGCATATTACTGTAACAGGACTTAGCATTTTGTAACAAGAAACACAACGACCTCCATAACGAGAGAAAGATGTAACCAATCACTCTTGTGGGGTAGGCTTGCCGGCCTGCCGTGATCGCACTAAGAAAATTCGCAGGCTGGAAAGCCTGCGCCACGTTGAGATTGGAATTTCCCGCCCGTAAGTGAATGGTTACGAGAAAGATGGTGAAATAGCCGACGGCTACTGATATAGTGACCCACGATGGAAGATGTGCCGACCCTGTTCAGCGTTCCTAAGTCCGTAGGAGGGAGGATCCGCAACTGCAATCCCGGTTGCCGAGGGTTGGTCCATTCATCGTTCAACGCATGGGAGCGCTGAACGGTTATCGGACTTCATAGGTTCCCGAGGGGGGGCGGCGCGCCGTGCCATGCCCGCCACAGAAAAAGCTTATGGGGTCAACGGAGCTTTCATGGTTTTTCTCCTGTCCTGCGCTATTATGGGGTTTGCGGTCTTTTTTTGGTCCGTTCGCATTATTGAAGCCGTCGAAACTTGGAAGATGGTACCGGTCATGGACCCGGAAGCCGGTACTAAGCCTCCGGACGCCCTGCCGCTCATCTCGGTAATCGTACCTGCTCACAACGAGGCATCAACCATATCGGAGTGCGTTCGATCCGTACTTGGGCAGGATTATCCGAGGATCGAGCTTATCGTGGTCGATGACCGATCTCAGGACGGTACTTCCGACATAGTCGCATCACTTACCGCGGGCAAGGAGAATTGTCGGTTGATCCGAGTGAATGATCTACCTTCCGGGTGGACCGGAAAATGCCACGCGTTGCATGTGGGGGTCCGCCACGCCCAGGGTTCTTGGTTGGCGTTTCTGGATGCGGACAGCAGGTTGCACGAGGCGGGACTCAGACAAACCCTTGGAATGGCATTGGACAGGAAGGTGGGCATGGTCACCTTGAGTCCGGGGCTCATCCTCGAAAGCTTGTGGGAAAAGGCCCTTCAGCCGGTATTCATGGGTATGTCGGCCATCCTGTATCCCCTAACCAAGGTAAACGATCCTTCCAGTTCCGTGGCGTCCGCGAACGGTATGTTTTTCATGATAGACAGGGAAGCCTACCGGAAGATCGGCGGTCATACCGACGTCCGGGACTTGGCCGTGGAAGACATCGGCATAGGAAAACGAGTCAAGGCGCTCGGTCTTGGTTTGGTCTTCGCCAACGGCAACCGAATACTGCGAACTCGAATGTATACCACATTGGGCGAGATCATTTCAGGCTGGACCCGAATCCTTTCAGCATCAATGAACTACCGAATCTCGGCGGCCATAAAACACTTCGTCGTGCATTCTTTGATCAGTCTCCCCATAATGGCGTTAGGCATATGCATGTACGCGGACGAGGCATGCCGGCTTTGGCCTCACACCTGGTTCATTCTACCAGCGATACCCTTGGCCCAAGCCGCCGTTGTTTCCTATCTGTACTACCCCCAGATAGGAGTACCGCGGATCTACTCGTTATTCATGTTCGTGGGAAACGTGGTTCTGGTCGCGGTCCTTCTTAATATCGTAAAGAAGATAGCGCTGAACGACGCTCTGCAATGGCGCGGATGCACCTATCTTGAAAGCAGATATCGGCCGACTCGACTCGACCCTCAGCCGTCGTCGGAGGAGGCCCTTGCCCCCGTATCTCTGAAGGGTGAGCGTGTGTGAACCAGGGCCTGGGCAGGCACGGAAGGTTGATGGCGCCTCGAAAACCCATGCGAGTCGCCGGGCTAAGAAGCAACGAACCGCCAAGACACGAAAACACCATATAAAAATAGAGACTTATATAGAGTTATTACTTGCGGTTATAATTGTTCAGAGTCTGTATCAGTTTGCCCGCAGCGGGTGACGTGGTCCCTTTATTGGAGAAGAACATGTCGATTAAGGATGCTTCAGACCCGTAGTATGCACCGTTTGCCGCCCAATCCACCTCGATGACGCTTCCCTTGACGGACACGCCTGCGAAGAGCCCTTTTGCTCGGGAATAGGAAAGCATTCCCACCGACAGCCCAAGGTCGGTGCCTGCCGAAGCGTCCCGGCCCACCGGTCCGGCCGCCACCGACGCATCGGCGCCGATGGTGAGGGTGTCTTTGAAAAGGGCTTTAAGGCTGATCTCGTTCATAGTCAGGAGCACTAAATCCGTGGCCTGCACGCCGATCTGCCAACCGAAGCTTCCGCCGATGAGTCGGAGAAAGACCGGCGGCCCCCATCTGCCCGTTTTCGGGTCCCTGCGCAGAACAACACCTTTGCCGTAGTGTCCGCCGAAACCCAGGCCCGCCTTGAGGACGGAGGGAAACACAACTATTCCCGCGCTGCGGCGGAACAGATCCGCGGGTATTCCTCCGTCGGGAGCACCCATAATGTCCAAAACCACCTGCCTACATTCGATGAGACGATTTTCCTGCTCCATTGCAGCCGCGTACAGGGCGGGGGCCGAGCTGATCAGCCAAAACAAGGCGAACACCGAAACCATGAAAATGCCCGGACCGGTTCGACCCGGTCCACATACGTCTTTCCCGGCATGCATAGAGCCCATTATGGAGCAACGCCCCGTTCTTCCATTAGATGTCCTATCCTCTCCAGCAGCTTTGTCCCCTCGATCGGCTTCTGCACGATCGCGTCGACTCCGGATTCATCCATCTTTTCTTCTTCAGATCCTTGGCCGGTCCATCCGGTGAGGATCACAAAAAGGGATTTGGGTAACCCTCTCTCTTGGCAAATCTCCTTGACGGCCTTGCCGACCTGCCACCCGTTCATGCCGGGCATTGCCAAATCACAGATTACGACGTCGATATCATTCCTGTAGACGATCTCGATCGCTTCTTGCCCGGATGTCGCGGAAAACACCGTCTGGGAGTGCTTTTTCAACGACTCGGAAAGCATTCTTACGATCGGCGCCGCGTCGTCAACCACGAGAATCCGCAGTCGCCATGGAAACCGAAAAACGCCGTCCGTTACCGGTGGGGCTTCTTCCCGGGACAAGGGAAGCTCAACGGTGAACGTGGCGCCTTTTCCTTCGGCGCTCTCTACCCCGATACGGCCCCCATGCCTCACCACTATGCCGTAGCTTCCGGCAAGCCCCATGCCGGTGCCGTTGAAGCCTTTCGTCGTGAAGAAAGGTTCGAAGATCCTGCCGAGGTTTGGTTCCGGAATACCCGGGCCGTCATCGCTTACTTGAACGAAAACATTGCCTTGACTGACGAAGCTTCGCACCGCGATGCCTCCGCTGCCGGGCAAGGCCTCAACCGCGTTCTTGATGAGGTTGAGAACAACCTCGAAGATCTCGCCCTCGCGACCTTCGACCAGGCAACCCTTTTGCAGGTTCCGATGGACTTTGATCTCCAGCCCTTCTCTCTCGGGGCCGGTCTTCCACCAAGGCTTGCTCATTTCGACGGCCTGGTCCACAGTGGAAGAGAGATCGAAGACCTTACCTCCCTTGACGATCTTGTCATCTCGCAACCGGGCGAAGTCTTGAAGACGCTTGACCGTTTCCGCCCCGAACCTGGAGCTTTCCAAGACTTGCTTGAGATTGGACCGTACTTGAGTAAGGTTGGTCATGTCGAGATGGGCCAGTGCAAGGTGCGTTCCTCCTACCACTATTTGGAGCAAATTGTTGAAGTTGTGTGCAACCCCCGCGGCCAGATCGGCCACGGCCTTGAGGCGCTCCGCCCGCACCAGGGCATCGGCGGCACGCTTTCGATCGCTGATATCAACCCCGATACCCCATCCTGCCCAGCCGGAAATAGGAAACCCCTCCGAGATGTTCGACCACAGAACGGTACGCCTCTCGCCGCTCTTGGTGCAAAGTTCCAATTCCTTCCCGTAGTAGTCGACACCG
>JAZDOF010000626.1:0-3347 GCA_043799015.1 Pseudomonadota bacterium
CCATACCCAGGAGGAGATTGCGGAGCGGGTGGGGTGTGCACAAGGGGAAGTTTCCAAGAGTATTCCAAACGGCAATTCTGCCGAATGGAATAAAAATTCAAAATTCACCTTCACCGACTGGACCGAGGAGAAGGATATCCCCCTCTACAACGTCTGGAAGCAGCAGAACAAGTCCAACGGTGGCTCACCAGGGGCCCGGGGATGATGTGAGCGACAACAAGGAGGTGAGCATGGGAGTGCAGGTAAAGGAGAGGCCAAAGGGCTCCGGCACATGGTGGGTTTTCATCAACCACCAGGGCCGGCGGAAGGCCAAGAAGATCGGCAGGGACAAGAAGACGGCGGTGGAGGTGGCGAAGAAGATCGAGGCAAGGCTTGTGCTTCAACAGTATGGCCTGGACTCAGAAAAGGAAACCGAAATCATCCCCACGTTGAAGCAGTATGTGGAAGGATGGAAAGGCGCCGATGGCGATCTGCACATAGGGTGGATGGACAAATACGCGCGCCTTGCGCTGAAGAGATCAACCTACCACACCTATCACCACGCATTGAGAGGGCATCTGATTCCCGAATTTGGCGAGACCCCGATAAATGAAATCACGTCACGCAAGATCGGGGACTTCGTTGTCAAGAAATTCAACCAGGATTTACGCAGTCAGAGCATCAAGAATCTGAAGAACTGCCTTAGCTCCATCCTGCGGTATGCCAAAACGCCGGATGGATACATCGAGACGAATCCAGCCCGTGGAATCATGGTTCCGATACCGGAAGACGAGAGAGCTTCTAGGATACCGGACCCCTTATCCTGGGAAGATCGAGAAATCCTCGAGGGCGCATTCCGGCAGTACACACCCCGGTATTATCCCTTGGTGCTCGCCGGCTTTCGCACGGGCCTGAGAATCGGCGAGCTAATAGCCTTGCAGTGGGGGGACATCGACTTTCACCATAGGTTGATGCTGGTCCAGCGGAATGTGACCCGAAACAGGATCACGACCCCGAAAAGCAAATCCAGTGTCAGGCAGGTACGCATGACGGCGCACCTCGTGGCCGAGCTTCAAGACCTTCGATTGAGGCAGAAAGAAGAGAAGTTGAAAAAGGGGTGGGGGGACCTGCCGGAATGGGTCTTCTGTAACGAAAGCGGCGACTACGTGAACTATTACCACTTCGTGAACAGGGTATGGAATCGCACCATGGAAAAGAGCGGGCTCCGGCGGAGGACTCCCCACGACATGCGCCACACCTATGCAACCTTGCGTTTGAGCAAGGGGGATTCCCTCGCCGAGGTCTCAAAGGAGATGGGCCTAGCACCCCGGAAATTACCTACCGGACCTATTACAAATGGCTGCCAAAGGAGAGCAGAAGCAACATAGACGAGCTGGATTATGCGCAACCGGACGCAACCCAGGCGCAACCAGAAACGAAAAAGGGGTCAACCCTTGGAGGCTAACCCCTTGAAATCATTGGAGGCGGCAACCGGATTTGAACCGGTGTATAACGGTTTTGCAGGCGCCAAAAGGTGCCTGTAATCATTGAAAATACTGGTGTCTTCGCGTCTCGGGTTGCGGGTTTTTTGCACGAATCCGCAACCCAGGCGCAACCACTTTCCGCCATTTGCATAGTCTGAATTCCGGGATGATTTTGAGGCAGTCTTGATTTCCCTTCGTGGAAGAAAATGCTTGACAAGGCTTTTCATATCGGCATAATGACCTAAAGACTGAAACAAGGGGGACACATGGCGAAACGTTTTTCCAGTCGGGCTTTCTCAAAGGTTTTCGGGGTACGTCTTACCCGCTGGCAGCGGTGGGCGAGAGAATTTCTCGGGATTGACCCGGAAGCCGGGCGGTCGATGGGTATGCTTCGCACATTCTCGCCTGACGAAGCCTTCGTTGTTTACCTCGGGGGCCATCTGCTGGGAGACATGGGTTTCGGGGTGCCAGAGGCGCGGCAAATCCTTTCGGAGCTTAGGCCATGGATGCAGAGCAAGGGGCTTTTCCCTCAGAGGGTATCCGAAACAGTTGACAAACTGCCAGTGAAATCGTGGACTATTTCCATATTCAGAGAGAAGAACTTCGGTTTTCGGTATGAGGCCAAAGGTATTCTGGCGAGAAGAGACGCGGTTGAGAGAGGCGTTAAGTGTATGGAGGAAAGGTTCGTTGTCGAAATTCCCGTAACACGCGGAGTTGGTTCGGTACAAGAAACGCTTCAATATACCGAACGCCTATTCCACATTAGCAGACTGCTTGCGTTGTTCAATATCGAATTGAACAAGATAGCAGACCCACTATAGGACCTTTTTTTTGGTCTAAGTCATCATATCCGTATGACGACTTAATGACTTGGAGGAAAAGACATGCGGAGGTTGACGAATCTCAAAATGATTCTTTTTGAGCAAGGGCTGACACAACGCGAGCTTGCCCGAAAGGCCGGCATCGACGAGACGATCCTTTCGCGGGCTGTCCACGGGCGTTATGTGCTGGACGAAGTTGAAATGGCGCAAATAAGCAGGGCTCTCGGGATGTCGCCAAAGACCCTTTTCGAGACTGTCGAAGTCTTCGCCGAGACATAAAGAATGGCCTGGTTCCGAATCAAAACCCTATGCGAGCAGTGCGGCATTTCGGAACGCACGGCCCGGGAATGGCTGCAAAATGGGCTGAGACACTCGAAGGTTAAGGGGGTGGTGCTCGTAAAGTCGGACTGGCTTGACTCATGGTTGGAACAGCACGAGGTCAACCACCGTGGCGTTGATTCGATGGTGGATCAAGTAATCAAGGAGGTTACCGCATGAGCGCGGCAGACTTTTTCCGGTCCTTCATGGGTGGTCATGGGTACGAGCTCACCGAGGTGGTGGCCGACGGCAAACCGCATCGGTTCGCTCTGCCAGACCGAACGAAAGGCGACAAGCCGGGATGGTACATTCTCACCGATGGCGCGATCCCGCAGGGCTGGTGCGGCGACTTTGTGAGCGGAGAATCCTTTACCTGGACCAACGGCGCCGAGGGCCGGAAGCTGACCCAGGCCGAACGGAAGGCTCTTGGAGAGCTACAGGCGCGGCGGCGGGAAGAAGAGCGGACGCAGCGCGAGGAGGCCGCTCGCTTCGCGGCGCGAATATGGGCACGGGCCAAGCCGGCGGACCCGGAACATCCCTACTTGAAACGAAAGCAGGTGAAGGCTCACGGGCTCCGGCAGGCTCGCGACGGCCGCTTGATCGTGCCGGCATACGGGCCGGACGGCACCTTGCAGACGGTTCAATTCATCGACGGCGAGGGCAACAAGTTATTCTTGCTCGGCGGGCAAGCAAAAGGCGCGTGCTTCACCATCCAGGGTGATAGCCGTCACTTCCTCTGCGAGGG
>JAZDOF010000643.1:0-2855 GCA_043799015.1 Pseudomonadota bacterium
AGAAGGTATCCTACAAGGCCGTCGCCAGGAGGCCCCAGCTCTGACGATTCGTCTGTTGAAGCGTCGTTTTGGCGGGATTGAGCCGTCCATGAAGGAAGTCATAGGGGAACTGTCTCTGGACTCGCTGGAGCGGCTGGGCGAGGACCTGCTCGAATTCGAAGATGATTCGGCCCTGGTAAAATGGTTGAACGAGGCAAGGAAGTCCGATAACGGCCCTTCCCATTAGACCCTTTGCTACGTCACGGCGGAGCCGGGCCCGGTTTCTACGGCGATTTCCGGGCAAAACGGCATGTAGGGGCTGCACGCCCCCTTCTCGTTTACGTGATCATTACGACTAAAGGGAGGGATCCAATCCGTTCACGACCCTGGATAATCAACATCGTCCTTTTCGTGCTCACTGCCGGCACGACCACGGCAGCCGGCGGTCTGTACGGCGAGGGACCGTTGGAGTTCTCGGCGGATTTCTTCATAAGGGGGCTTTGGTTCTCCGTTCCTCTAATGTTCGTATTGCTCATGCATGAAATGGGGCATTATTTGGCCGGTCGACTACATAATCTCAACGTTACGCTGCCTTATTTCCTGCCGGCAATGCCCCCGGTGGGGACGTTCGGAGCGTTTATCAAGATTCGGTCCTTGATAACGAACCGGAACATGCTTATGGATGTGGGAGCCTCCGGGCCGTTGGCCGGAAGTATCGCCGCGATGCCGTTACTCATAGCGGGTCTTTATCACTCCAAAATAGCACCCCATCCCGAGCAGGCCGAGTTTCTTTCGCTCGGCTCATCTCTGATCCTTGAACTCCTCGTGTACATGCGGTTCGGTGAGTTTTCGTCCAATCTCACCATTTCTCTTCATCCCACGGCCATGGCCGCGTGGTTCGGTCTGTTTGTCACTGCACTGAACTTGTTGCCCATAGGCCAACTGGACGGCGGGCATGTGGTTTACGCCCTGTTCGGCCCGAGAGCGGCCCGGGTTGTGTCCTACGGGGCCTTTGCCGTCCTCATACCCTTGGGCATCATGACCTGGCCGGGCTGGCTGGTGTTCGGCGCCCTGCTGGTCTTTCTGGGGCTGAAACATCCGCCGCCCCTCGATCCGGCGACGCCGCTTCAGCGGGGCCGTCGAATAATGGGTTGGGTTTGTATCTTGTTGTTCATCCTCACCTTTATTCCCGTTCCAATTCAGTTGGGACCTTAAATGGAATCAAGGTTCAACGGGAGCCCATAAAGGCGGATTGCGTTGGCGGAAGCGGTACGCGCCAATTCCTTCAAGGAGACATTTCTGATTCGAGCTACCTCTGCCGCTGTGTATGCAATGTACGCCGGTTCGTTGTCCTTGCCGCGCTTCGGTTCGGGCGAGAGGAAGGGGCAGTCCGTCTCAAGAACAACCTTGTCCGCCGGCAGCTTCCGGACCACCAGACGCAACCGATCATTCTTCTTGTAGGTCACCGTGCCTGGGATGGATATGTGGAATCCCAAGTCCAGCGCCCGTTCAGCGTGCTCATACTCGCCCGAGAAGCAATGTATAACCCCCCCGGCGGGATATGGCCCCGATTTTTCCAAGGTCGCCATGCCTTCGTCATATGCGTCGCGCAGATGGATGACCACGGGTTTGTTCATCCCCTTCGCAATCTCCAACTGATCGGTGAAGACCGATCTCTGAACCGACTGCGGCGAGCGGTTCCTGAAGAAATCAAGGCCGATTTCCCCGTAGGCCACTACTTTGGGGTGATGGGCCAGACGTTCCATTTCCGCGAGGGACCCGCGTCCGACGGCCTTGGCGTTGTGGGGATGGAACCCCACCGACGCGTACACATTGTCAAAGCGGTCGGCTATATCAAGGGCTTTCTTTGCGTCTTCAACATCTATTCCGACGGTTACGATTGCTATGACGCCTGCGTCCCACGCCCGTCGAACGACGCCCTCCGTATCGTCCACAAGGGGTTCAAGCTCCAGGTGGGCATGTGAATCGATCAAAAACGGTTTTTTGTCACCAACATTTGTCATGCCTATATGTCTCCTGATTTCATCCGGGTAACACCTTGTGCAGAATGTCGTCCCTCCGCGGCGGGGGCCGATCCACGGTGATCCGGGGAATGAATTCGTTGGGCACTCCCGGTCTATTTCGGCTTGAATCTCACGAAAGTCGCTCCGGTTTCTCGATGAACAAAGAGGACTTCATATGTAAAGCCGGACACGTCCTGGCCGCGGAACGCGTCTTCTTTGGTCAAGCCGGCTTCTATCGCCGAGGAAGGAACGTCGACGGACGCAAGTCGAAGGTACTGGACCGAGCCTATTACATTGAATCCTCGATTGTGGCAATAGCTCAGGAATTTGCCCTTGCGAATCGCCTCATACCCCTGGGCGTCGATCACAAAACCCTGGGCATGGATGGTCGGACGTCCCAACGAAAAGCTAATAATCCCGTCGTCGTATTCCACAAGCTTCGCCCCCGGGGCCTTTGTTTCCAGAATGGACGATACGGCCCGCCGGTCCTGCCAAAACCGGAAGATCTTGTTACCCGCAGTAAGATCCTGCTTCAGCACGAATATGACGTGCAGAAAGACCAAGGTCCCCAGAATTGCCGATCCCGATGCTCTCACAAAGCGGTCGGAAGTGAAGGAAGGCCATCTAGCTCGAGCCGGCATCACGACGCACATGAAATTCACGATCATTATGGAGAATACGTAGTACCATTCCCCCTGGCCGTTCACATCCATGTGTACAAAGTTGAATAATCCCTTCAAACACACATAACCCAGGAGTCCGTAAAGAAGAGCGGGTTCATGTCCGCGGCCCGGGTCGCCCTTCAGCTTCGCACGCAGTAAGGCCATCAAAAACAGTGCCGCGAGTATCGGG
>JAZDOF010000645.1:0-3812 GCA_043799015.1 Pseudomonadota bacterium
GATACCTGCCGGAAGGGACCCCGGCACCTATCGAGAGCATGCCGCCTTTCTTCTTCTTTGTGGCCGTTTCCGCAACGAGTGTCGGTGAAATGCTTAAGCGGGTCGAACTTGTCGCCCGGCAGGCCGGCGGAGGGGTCCGAATCGAGGAGTAGCAATCACAATGGCGGAAAAAAAGATCCAGTTGATCCTACGGGATGCGGGAATAGGCTCCAGGCGGAAAGTGGAAGAGCTGATCCGTGAAAGACGAGTTACCCTGAACGGTCAAATCGTGGAGCATCCCGGCTTGGCGGCGGATCCCGATCGAGACCACATCAAACTTGACGGCAAGTTGCTTCATTTTGAGGATACGGTCAACTACTACTATTTGTTCAATAAACCACGCAACGTGGTCTCCACCATGGATGATCCCCAGGGTCGCCCCTGCGTAGGGGATTTGGTGAGAAAGATGGGTCGGAATCTTTTCTCCGTGGGTCGCTTGGACTTCGACGCGGAAGGGCTGATGGTTTTGACCAACGACGGTGCCTTGGCCCAAACCCTCAGTCACCCCTCGGCCGAAGTACCGCGGACTTACCTGGTAAAGATAAAAGGTCACCCCGATGAGGAAGCACTCTCCGCCATACATGAAGGGATGGATCTGGGCGAAGGCGACCGTCTTGGAAAGATCCGAGTGACCATAGTGGGTCGAAGGGAAGGTTCCACATGGGTGCGTGTGGTTATCTTCGAAGGCAAAAAGAACGAGATAAAGAGGGTTTTTCTTCGTATCCGGTATCCGGTCCGTACCATACGAAGAATCGGATTCGGCCCTCTGCGACTCGGAGACCTTCCCGTGGGAAGATGGCGGTCCCTCACCGACGAAGAGCTTGAAAAGACCCTGGCACTTGCCGAGGCTAAGGAGAAACGTGGCCCCAAGCCCCCCCGCCCTGCCGGACCACGTCCGTCTCCGGCGTCTTCTCCGTCGAGACGGGGCGGCCGGATAAGAAATGTTGACAAATGATCCGGTGTTCTTCTAACGTTGAAGGACGTGAGGCAGCCCGGCACGGGAGGTAGGTATCATGTCGGAAGGAAGAGTAGCGCGTGTGACCGAGGTTATCGCCGGTTCGCCGAATAGTTTTGATGAAGCGGTTCGGGTAGCGTTCGATAGAGCAAATAAGACGCTGAGGAACATTACGGGCATGCGAGTGACCGATTTCCGGATAATGATCGAAGCCGGTGAAATTCAGGAGTACCGCATTAAAGCGGAAGTGATTTTCGTCCTTGAATAGTCGGACCAACAACCCCACGCATCTGTGAGGATGCAGCTTTCGGGGTTGCCTCACTCCAATGATTGATCCGGGTAACGTGCTTCGGTTTTTTTATGTGAAGGATACCGAAGCCGGGACGGCGCTCGAAAGGGCGCTTTTTTTTCTTCCGGACTCCCGAAAGAATAAGAATCGACGGTCGGGAGGACGAAACGGGAAGCCGGAACTGTTTCCTCCAGCTTGGCCGATCGTTTATCGGCTTTTCCGATCCGAGACACGATGTTTCTCCAACCCCATCATTAGTGAGGTCCCCTTGATATCAATCAGTGAAGCTCAGCGGAAGGTTCTGGAAGATGTCCCCGTATTGGGGCGGGAGCGTATACATATTCTCGAAGCCTTGGGCAGGGTCCTGGCCCAGGACGTGCAAGCGAAAAGAGACGTGCCCGGGGGCGACAACTCCGCGATGGACGGCTACGCAGTGCGCCGGGAAGACCTGACGGGGGCCTCTCGCGACGCTCCGGTCAAGCTGGTCGTCGTGGGCGAAGCTCCCGCGGGAAGGCCGTTTCAGGGAGTGCTGGGGCCCGGGCAGGCCGTCCGCATCATGACCGGCGGTTTGATTCCCAATGGTACCGACGCTGTGATTAAGGTAGAAGATACCGCCAAGGACGATGACCGGGTTGTCTGCTTCGCAATGCCCCGTCCCGAGTCTCACATTAGGAGGCGCGGCGAGGACGTGCGGGCGGGCGAAACCGTGCTGAAAGTAGGTGATGTCATACGGGCCCCGGAAGTGGGTATGCTCGCCACATTGGGGCATGCTTACGTTCATGTATACCAACGGGCCGTCGTAGCCGTCTTGTCCACCGGGGACGAGCTGGTGGACCTCGACGATCCCTACTCCGAGGGAAAGGTCGTATGTTCAAACACCTACAGCCTTGCCGCTCTGGTTATGGAATGCAACGCCGTCCCGCTATCGCTGGGGATAGCGAGTGATGACGACGCCGACCAACGGCTTCGAATCTCCGAGGGACTCAGGGCCGACATGATCGTAACCTCGGGCGGAGTATCGGTGGGGAAATACGACCTGGTCAAGAACACCCTGGCGCAATTGGGCATGCGTGTGAAGTTTTGGAAGGTCGCGATGAAGCCCGGCAAACCTCTCGTCTTCGGTACCATCGGAAACAAACCGGTCTTCGGCCTGCCCGGCAACCCCACGTCGGCCATGATATCGTTCGAGCAGTTCGTTAGGCCGGCACTTCTAAAGATGATGGGACACGAGAACGTTTTTCGCCCCTTCGTCGAAGCCGTCTTGGCTGAGGGATTCCCCGCCTTGAGCGACCGACTTCATCTTGTCAGGTGCAAGTTGTTCGACAAGGATGGGGAGCTGATGGTTGCGTCCACCGGGAGCCAGAGCTCGGGGGCCCTTCGCTCGATGGTCCTGGCGGACGGGCTCATGGTGCTTCCCCCGCAAAAGGGGCCGTTCGAAATCGGCAGGAGAGTCAAGGTCCAGATGCTGCACGGCAACTCTCCGCTGGTCGGCCATTCACCTTTTCAGGAGTTGGAGCGGCGCATGGAGAATACCGGGGGAGCATAAAGTTATCCTGGTCAAGACGAGCGACACGCGTCGCCCGGCGGCAAAACCGCAAGCCGCAACCATTTGGAAGTTATAGTGTCACGCGTTGAGAATTGCGGGAACCCTGAACGGTTGAGTGAATCGAAACAAACATCTGGGCGGGGTTTATCCCCGCCCCTTGGTTCCGCCGGGCCGCGGCTACGGCCTCATCCCCTATTCTAAGGGCTTTCCTCACCGTTCATGCCGCGGCACAGGGCCAGGGCGTTCGCAGGCATGACATCCGTATTGTACCCCCCTTCCAGCACGGCGTAGTACCGACCCTGACACTTTGACTCGGCATATTCCCGCACACTCTTTCCTATGCGGAAGTAATCCTCCGTGGTGAGTGTGCGGCCCCAATCCAGCTCGTGACGATCGAATCCCGCGCTTATTGCTACGATATCGTACTCGTTGGAAGCCAGCGCACGATCCACCTCGGCCAGAAAACGCTCCCGAGCGCTTTCCTGTATATTTTCCACCATCACATTGCCGCGGCGCGAAAAGAAATTGTGGGTCCCGTCCCCGAAGTGCAAATCTATGTCCAGGACCAACGCGGTTGATATCCTTCGGGAACGAAGTAGTCTTTCCAGGGATATCGCGACGTTGTTGAAGAAGCAAAAGCCCCAGTGGGCGTTCGGGCTTGCATGATGTCCCGGCGGGCGTACGCAGGCAAATGACGGCAGGCCTTCCATGGCCAGTTCCGCGGCAAGTACGGCGCCCCCGGCTGCCATGGCCGCGGCCTCGAAAAGCCCTTCATCCATTTTTACCGAGTTGAGTATGCTGTTGGTATGAACCGTCAGGATATCGCTATCGGCCGCGGGTGAGGGCGTTACTATCTCGTAATGGTCCCTAATCGTCGCCATTATGGACGAAACCCGGTCCGGGGTCTCGCACGAAGCGGTGGGGTAATCCGTCAAGTAGACGTCGTGGTATATGATTTTCATGTCTTTTTTCCGTCCATGGAC
>JAZDOF010000658.1:0-5192 GCA_043799015.1 Pseudomonadota bacterium
CCGCAGATTTTTATGTTCGGGATTCCGCGCGCGCCGGCGGTCCCTGCTCCGAATCATGTCGGGCCACACGATACTGGAAGATTTACCAAAATCGGGTCTCCGACCACTGTCCGATCGTGTTCGACCTTGCCGTCACGCCGCAGGTTCCCGCGCATGAGCGGTGAAGCGGTCATGTAGCGAAACTATTGCGTCAAGAGGCTACGTACCGCTTCAGCAAGCTCGTCCGCATCGACAGGCTTCGTCATCGTCAAATTTGCTCCCATGGCTTTGGCAAGGGTAAGGCAAGTGTTCCCGGCAATGGCCAAACCTCCCCCGGATATGGCTATTATTCGCCCGTTGGGAAATTCGCTCCGAAATTCGGAGATGGTTTCCGCCCCGTCTTTTACCGGCATGATGATGTCGGTCACCACCACATCTACGGGGTTCTCACGATACATGCGCAACCCCATTTCCCCGTCGGAGGCTTCAATTACCTCAAACCCCTTGGATTCCAGCACTCGTCTGAAAATGAATCGAACGGACGCTTCGTCGTCTATGATGAGAACGCTCGGCACCGTAACGCCTCCCCGGCGGTGTTATTCAAGAATGATCTTTTTCATCCGGGACATTTTCCATGATCATCCTGATTTCGGGAAGAAGTTCCATGAAGCAGTCAAAGAGGTTTGGGTCGAAATGGCTCCCTCTTCCAACGGACATTACGGTTAGGACCTCTTTTTCAGGCAACGCCCCCCTGTAGATCCTCTTGTGGCTCAGAGCGTCGTATACGTCCAAAATGGCTACTATACGAGCCGTCTCAGGGATTTGTTCCCTTGACAGTCCTCTAGGGTAACCGTTGCCCGCCCATTTTTCATGATGGCATAGGGCGATTTGTCGCGCAAGCTTCAGCACTGGAACCTTGGAATTACTGAGCATTCCGGCACCTATCGTCGTGTGCTCCTTCATCATGTCGTGTTCGTCGGGGGTCAATGGACCGGGCTTGAGCAAGATGGCATCGGGTATGCCGATTTTGCCCACATCGTGAATCGGTGCCGCCAGACGAAGATCACGGGCCGCTTCCTCGTTCCACCCCAGATCCTTGGCCATTCGATAGGAGTACAATCCGATTCGCCTTATATGTGCGCCTGTTTCATCGTCCCTATATCCCATGGCGGACATTAAGCGCAATATTATTTCTTCTTCGCGCTCACGTACCTCAAGCGTTCTTTCTTGTACCTTCGTCTCCAGTTGTCGTTCATATTGTTTGCCCAAGAGGGCAAGTTTTCGTCGCTCCAGAACCCCCGCCACATTTATGAGAAACTCGTTCTTGTCAAAAGGCTTGATGAGGTAGCCGTACGCGCCCAATTCAAGGGTTTGAATAGCCGTCTTTCTGTCGTCCAAGCCGGTTACGAGCAAAACGGCAATGTCCGGAAAAGACGCTTTGACTTCCACCAAGAGGTCTACGCCCGTCATTTCCGGCATCATTATATCGCTGACAATGAGATCGTAATCTTCATGTGCGATATATTCCAGGGCCTGCATGCCGTTTTCGGCCACAGAGCAGGAATACCCCTCGTCCGCCAGCCAACGCACCATGAGACGCCGCACATATTGCTCATCGTCAACAATGAGAATTCTTGCGGTCTTGCTTTCCCTCACGCCGTGATCCTTATCTTCGGCCTAAACGACCCGACCGTGAAACATACATGGTCTATTCCGCCCATTCAAGTCTACAACGGATGATCGGCGGGGTAAAGGGTTATCCAAGAGCGATGATCGCATCTGATTGATCCCGATCCCTCGGACCCGGAAGGAATGATATCCGGATCATGTATTAATATTATTGACTTGTGAGCAATGCTGAGGCACTATTGAGTCTATGATATTTATCCCCCGCAGAGGCCGTATATTGTCGCACAAGGCTTGTTTTCAAGCCTGCCGGGCCATTTTCCACGTGGCCTTGATCGTGGCCGCGGTATTGTGGGTACCGGCCGGCAGTGCTAAGGCACAGGACTTGGCCACGGCAATGGCTTGGTTCTTTCCGGCGCTTCTCATGCCGGAAGTCCGCGGTGAGGCCACGGCTCGTGCCGTGTATGTGGGGATAGGATCCAACCGGCATACCATACCCTCCCAGAATGCTTCGTGGGATTTGATGAACGATTTCGCATTGGATAACGCTAAAATAGGGTTGGATATTATGGGACGCCTTCAGCTCGGTAGGTTGTCCTTCAGGTTGCATACCGGCGGAATGGAATTCAAGGGTGGGTTGCCGATGGCGAATCTTCCCCAGCAAATTCGCGGCGAATCCTTGTTCAGATATGCCGGCTGGAGGATAGGAGGCGACTTTGACGTCTTCCAGCGAGGGTTGACTCGCATCGGGGCCGATATTGACTACGATCTCTTCCAGCCGTATTTTTACGAGTCCATCCGGACCCCGGGCGGCAAAGCGATTTACGGATCACAATGTTGCACCATCGGACTTCACGGTATTATCCATCCCGGCTTCAATCTCATGGGAGTAACCGCCATCGTGGAATCGAGGGCCAGGTGGTCCGTTTCGGGATCCGACTTGACGCAATGGGAATTCGGACTGGGGGTTAAGTCCCCCGATACCATCATGGGGTCCATCTGCTTCAGAGGAGGCTACCGATTCACCGACCTCCATTTCAGCGACTATCAGGGATTCAACAACATTCAGAGCCGCGCCCACTTCCAGGTGGAAATGCCGGGGTGGTTCGGCGAAATGGCCTATTATTATTGATTGTCACGCCGGTTGCCGGTAGTCCTACCCCTTAGCGGCCGTCTCCCCATTCCTCCGAATCATCGACCTTCCTCATCCTCGATCAATACGCCGGCAAAGGCCGTAGTACAGCGGTTGCCGAAATTAATGTCCGTTTGAGGGCTCGGACATCGTCTTAGCTTCTGACGGTAAATCCCCCCTACCCCCCTTTACAAAAGGGGGGTAATCATGCGTCCCCATGCGGCACTTGGCCCCCCCCTTACCGGGCTCCCGGTAAAGGGGGGATGGGGGGGATTGGGCTGTTTCGGACAAAACTCTTGGCATCGGCTATAAAGCCGACGTCCATGACCTATAGGGTCACCAACCAACCCACCCCCTCGGTTTGGACCAAGCCGCGGCCCGTCGACGCCGTCCCCCGTCTCGTGCTTACCGCAAGCTCCCAAACTGAATCAAGTCTCTGATTGTGGAAAGGTATTGATCGACGAACAAACGCACGTCCCTTATGTAGGTATTAGGCACGTAAATCACGTCGTAAGGTTTGACGAGAATGGCTTGGCTCATGTCCCCCACATCGAAGATTTTCTTCAGGTCGAGGCGTCTTCCTATGGGCTTTCCGTAGATATCCTTGGAAATCAGGATGACGCTGGTCAAATCCGCGGATTCCATCAAATGCCCGCCGGCAAGGGCCAATGCATGGATTGCCGTAATCGGTTGGGTTATATCGTACGCACCCGGAGACCCCACTTGGCCCAGAATGTAGACCTTCCTGGATTTGGCCGAAGCCAGTGAAACGGAAACCCTGACGTTTTTCAGTACCTTCATCTTGTATAAGCGAAGCATCGTGCTCTCGATCTCTTCGACCGTATGCCCCGATGCCATGATTCGATCTTCAAGCAAGGGAAGGTCAATCGTACCATCCGGCCTTACTCTTACCGTCGTCTGTGAGCCGGATGTCAAAGTAGTCAGGGATTGGACCAGCTTGCCCAGCTTTTCGTAGAAGCTGAGCACATGAACCGTGACGATCCTTAACTTGGTGAGGCCGGGTTGGGCCCTCTCTTTCGTAAAGACGTTGGCCTCGAGGAACTTCTGCTGGATCACGTCCGCCAGCTCGTTCGGGGTGAGTCCCGCGGCCCTTACCTCCCCCACGCCCTGCAACGTAATCATGCCGTCCGGCCTGATCACCATTTCCTCATTCAATTCCGGATCCACGAGGAACTTGATCTTTATGCGGTCCAGCGTGTCAAGCCTGTACGCCCCGGTATCCATGTTCCATTCAGGCTGAAACAGCAACCGGAGCTCATCCTCCGGACCCAAACGATAGCTCCTACAAACTATGTCGAATGCCTCGGCCAAGTCCTGCACTTTTGCCGGCTCCCGCGGTCCCGGAGACGGTCTGAAAGGCGAAGGCATGAAACCGATACAGCCGCCTAGCAGTACCGGAAAAAGCCAGCCTATGATAACGCAACGGAACGAGGTGGACCGAAAAATCGACATCATGGTTTCATTTGATCCATCATATAGATCAAGCCTGACAAGCCCTAAAAAAAGCGCGTCGAACCAAGATGACGCGGGCTTCTCAGGGACTCGTGACGCTTTGTGTCAGGCCTCGTTGCCTCCTGCCGACTTCCTGGAACTAAGCCGACAGGGTTCCGATTATGCCTGTATTTGTACTAGGTTACCATTCTTACGCCAAATCCTGCAATCTGTCAACCTTGTTTACAGGGATGGCAGCTTATATACTTGTTATTTTACTTGAATAAACACTATGAACATGTTATTTTTTCACAGAGTTTTATTATAGCATACATGTTATCAAAAGGCTATCATAATAATTACAATATATTATGTTAATAAATGAAAACCGGAACGACCTCGCCCATTGCCGAGGGTCGCTTACTCACCTCCCTCTCCGCACCGGGACCGTCCTAACGGAAGAGACCCCATGAAAGGAACGAGACTTTCGGCCGCGGTTGTGGGCGTTACCTTGACCTTGGCGCTGTCGTGCATGACGATGGCCGGGGATGATCTTCCTGCGGCCGCTAAGGAAGCAGGTCCGCCAAAGACCGGCGAGCGTTTCTGGTACGCTTCGGCGGAGAAATGGCTGACGGCGTACACTAATGGGGAAAGGAAGAAGAGAGGATTGCAGGCCCTGCGTGTCGGTCCATGCCTTTCTTTTGCTGCAAGCCGTCACGCCGTAAATATGAGCAATATTAAATTATTATCTCATGAATCCAGGTATTTTCCCAAGCACTGGACCACCTTCAATTCCCGGTTATCCAACGTAGGGCTTGACTGGGGTGGGGAAAACATAGCATACGGTACGTTCGTGGAAGATCCCCGATCTTGGGCTCGGATCGTCGTCAATCAATGGATGATGACCGCGGCCCACCGAAATAACATTCTCGACCCCAGGTTTTGTTACATGGGAGTCGGGCTTAGAATGGGCCGGGACCGCATGGTGTACGCGACCCAGGTT
>JAZDOF010000674.1:0-2581 GCA_043799015.1 Pseudomonadota bacterium
CGGCGCCCTCATATATCTCGCCGTTCTTAATGATCAAACGTGGCGATGATTGGTCTACCATTTCAAATCCGAACACGAAACGCACGTCCCGAACATTCTCCGCGCGGACGCAATGCCCTGCCGTGGCGATTATGTCCGGCGCGACCAAGAAGCCGGTGCAATCGCCCCCCACCGGTTGGTCTCTGAATCGCTCTTTGAGGCATAGTCTTTGAGCTTGGCCGAAGCTCTTCGTTACAAGAGTAGAGGTTCCGTCTCCGTTGTCTTTGATGCCTGCGGCCTTGAATAACGCAACCACACTGTCGGCAGCCAACCTCTTGGGATCGGTTTTGGGCAATTCGTAAATATCCTTGCGGTCGTCAACAAGGTATATGGCTTTTTGCCGATATCTCAGGACATCCACGATGACGGCGTCCTCAATGTGACCTAAAGACGAACCGTACAGAGCCGGCAAGGCTCCCCTTGTCCGTGCTTCCCGTGCGGCCAACTCCGCCCGAAGGTCTTCTATCGGCAGCGATTCAAGCATCTCGATATCGGACATCAATTCGTTCCTCTTCTTCCTTTTTCTATCCGCCGGGTAGCCAGGCAGCCGGATTCGGCACGGAGATTCAAGAATGCCGCTCCATCGGTTACTTCAAGGGCAATCGTTACGGATAGCCCCCCGGGGCGCATTCCAATATGGCCATTTTCCCGTTCACGACTTCGGCCTTTCAGATCCAAGTTTCTCGGCCAACTTGTGGAGGATTTGCTTTTCTTCATCCGTCGCAGAGTTGGCGAGTTCTTCAATGAGTTGTGGCATTGTCGGTTCCGGGTTGCCGGGAGTCACCTCGGCGGAGGCCTGTGTCTGTCTCGCTCCGGGAAGCAGAATGGTTTCCCCCAGCCTGTCCATAAGCTTGGTCACGTAGTCGTTGAAGTACCCGCAGAAAAAGGCCAGTGCTCCCGCCCCCACTTGCTTGAGACCGCCAAGTCCGGGCGCCTTTCCTTCAGTCACCAGATAGTAGACTATTCCCCCGGATATTATCCCCATCAAGAAACGATTGTTGTATTCGGGTATCCTGTCCGAATCAAACTGTCTCTTAGCGATGTAATCGTGACAGGACCTGAGCAGGCCTGCACAGGCTCCCAATCCGCCAAAAGCCAAAGGTATCAAATACTGCGCCAACTGTTCGCGTTGCCCCAGGAGTGAGGCCGCCTGCGGTGCCTTATTCAGCAGTATCGGGACCCCAATGGCAATCATGAGGCAGCAGAAGGCATAGAACCACAGACGCCGGGACCAATTCCTGGAGTCTGTGTAGTCGTCTTCTGAAGCCCCGTAATGCCGTGACGACGACCTTAGAGTGCGAATAGTCACGGGCTTCACGAGTTGAACGAGGCTTGCGTACGCCTTCAGGAAAGAGTCTCTCTTGTCGTACGCCTCGTTAGGTGATGATTCCACGTGCAGCAGGGCTTCTTGAATGGGGCGTACCACGGTATCGTCCGGTATTGCGGCTTTGGAGTCAACCGACGGCCATTCTAAGAGAGCAAATTCCAGAAGATCCCCCGCATCCCGGATCATTGAGTTAAGGTGTGCGTGCGGCGTCTTCTTCTCGGGGTCCGCCTGGAGTTTCAGGGTTGGTTCAGGCATGATTTCTCCGATTCCCGCCCGTCGTGTGAGGGCGAACCAAGCATGACGCCGGTTTCCCGCCCGTTGAAGAAGGTCCCGGGGCGTTTATCGCCGCCTGCTCGGCAGCCCAAAACGATAAACTCCGGAAGAGTTCAACGACTTGTCTCCTGTGGATATGCGCACTAAACAGCGTAGAGCCGCTTAATGAGCCGTGGAAATGATGAACTGCGCCGATTCGACGGCCACCATGGGGCCGTGTCGCACATCCCGAGGTATTCTATGATGTTGGAATTCGACCAGGCTGAGCCGAAGGTGGAACACACGAACATTTCCGCGGCATGGACCTTGATTTCGTGGTGCCTCACAACAATCCCCCTTCACGGCGGTACGCCCTCCCTCTCTTCGGTTCCCGCTCATTCACCGGAAACCCAAAGGGCCGCGGCCACCTAGTCGTTAGGAACGTGGTAATAATTGCGAATCGTGAACAACATATCCCCTGGTCGCCGTACCCCGGAAAGCTTGTGACGAGGCCTTTCGACAGTCTCTTCGGCCCTCACCGGCAATTCAACGATCTTGAAAATCCAACCCGTTTACGGCGGCTCGATCTATGATCAGTAAAACTCACCCGGGCCCTCTTGTCCATACGGGATATCCCCTGAATCGGTACGTGAAAGTACGTGTTTTTGGATTCGGGAAGCATGACAGGAGGGCCTATTCAGTAGGCTGAACGAAAGGAGCGCGCATCGGCTACGCCGGCGAAGGATTTTCGGATATGCACAGGGAGAATGCTCGAAGACAGCGCGGCCCACAATGAGGTCACGCGGAAGGAACGGGTGGATCAGGCAGGAGGTAATCGTTCACCGAGTCTGCGCTATTCCTGGCCCTCAACCCCCTCTTCAAGTCCGGACAGAGGGCTTTGGAGCCCCCCTTCCCCAGCCTTGGGGAAGGGGACGGGGGATGGGGACGGAGGTACGTGAGGCT
>JAZDOF010000762.1:0-2041 GCA_043799015.1 Pseudomonadota bacterium
AGGATACTCTTCGATCAACATTCAAAGGACCCATGAGATTCTTTCAAGATGCCGACCTTTGTAACTGAGTTATTGTCAAATGTTGTGTATGGCATGATCAGGCGGCGGCTTCTATCGGCATGATTCCATCCTTGAATTGAACTCCCGAGATTACTTGAGGTAAAAGGTTTGAGCCGTTCAGCGCTCTCCAGCTCTCCGACGCCAACATCACCAGCTTGAACACCATAGCCAGGCACGCGGCGCGGCTTCCCGAGCCCTTTGTCCGTCTCGTGCGAAGACGGACAGTCGCGAATGTGGACTCGATCGGATTCGTCGTGCGAATGTGGCTCCAGTGCTCGGCCGGGAAATCATAGAAGGTCAGAAGCGCCTCGCGATCTTTCTGAAGGCAGTGGACGGCTTTCGGGTATTTTGCTCCCCAGGTCTCAACGAACAGGTCGAAAGCCCGCTCGGCATCGGCCCTTGACGATGCCATCCAAATGTCGTGAATCATCCTCTTCGCCTGCGCCTGGTGCTTCCCGGGTAAATAGTTCAGTACATTACCTGTCTTGTGAACCCAGCATCGCTGCTCGCGGGTCGACGGGAACACCTTTCGCAGAGCGGCCCAGAACCCGAGTGCCCCGTCGCCGATCGCGAGCTTCGGATGAAACTTCAATCCGCGGCTCTTGAGATCGAGAAGCATCGCACTCCACGACTGCTCGCTCTCCCTGAATCCGTCGGCGATTGCGATCAGCTCCTTGCGTCCGTTCTCCGTAGCACCGATCAAAACAAGGATGCACTGGCGGTCGTCCTCAAGCCTGATGTTGAAATATACTCCGTCCGCCCAAATGTACGCGTAGTTCTTGTCCGTAAGCGACCTCTTCTCCCATTCGATGTGTTCCGCTTCCCATGACGCCTTCAGGCGTACCACCGTGCTCGCCGACAACCCCGGCGCTCCGTCGCCGAGGATCGCCGCCAACGCATCGGTGAAGTCTCCCGTCGAGATTCCGCGAAGATAAAGCCACGGGATCAGTTCCTCGACCGATTTCGCCTTCCTTAAATAAGGCGGTAAAATCTTTGACTGAAATCGCTCCCTCTCGTCATTTTCTCTACGGTCTCTCACTCTCGGTTTCCTCACCGGAATCTCTCCGAGGCCGGTCAACACTGACCTCTCGGGCATATGGCCGTTTCGGACCACCTGTTTTCTACCCGTCTCATCCGTGATCCCGCTTCTGGCTTCGATCCACTCCTCGACCTCGGCCTCGACCGCCTGCGCCAGAAGAGTGCGGGCACCCTCCCTCAGAATCCGCGTCAGGATGTCCTTTGTTCCTCCCCCTGGAAATTCGATTATCGGCGTGCTATCGTTATTCATACGGCGTGCTCCTTTCGGTTTTGTCACCTATAAGAGTACGCCACCTTTTTTATCTTGTCATACACAACTTTCAGTTATAACTCTTTGTAACTTCGCATGTATCCTTCCTTACCATGTTCAAAATTCCTCTTTAAATTCTGCTTTGGATCTTGTTAAACAAAAAACCAAAGAGGCTGTTGTCTACAATAAGGTCTTTGTGACAAATTTAGGACAGCCGACATGGACTTTCGGAACCCGTGAATTCGGACAGGGTGAGGATATCAACGTTAATGGCGTATGTGGATTAAATATATTCCTTCCTACTGAAATTGACTGGACGAATACGAATTTCAGCTATTACGCTAGCATAGGATTCGCCAAAGCTTCCGGATGGAATTGGGTAATTTCGCATGCCTATAAGGGGATACCATATCTTGGGACGGCCCCTGGTAATTGGGTAGCTGCACTTGCATGGAGCACGACTGTGGACCTGGATTTCTGGATCTTTGAACCTGATGGATATGGTCATTTCATTCCAGCCAGCCCTTGTCTGGGTCCGAATAGCACATGGGGGGAATTATCACCTGACTCATATTGGACAGGGATACCATTTGAGGGATATCATACAAGACCGGAAATTCCGATAGGGCCATACTTTTTCCTGGCTGTTTACTCGGGACCAAGCATTATTGCAAACGATGCGCATTGTGTGAT
>JAZDOF010000773.1:0-3996 GCA_043799015.1 Pseudomonadota bacterium
GATATTAACATGCAAAGTAGCTTCTGCCATTATACCTCCACTAAATTAAAAATAAATACCATTAATGATGGCTGGGGCGGGAGGATTCGAACCTCCGAATGCGGGCTCCAAAAACCCGTGTCTTGCCACTTGACGACACCCCAGCAGTAAGAGAGGGAACCAGTACTTCGTGCTAAACCTGAACTACGCCATATTTCACGGGCCTCGCCGTCATGATGCGCCATCCATCGGGCAATGCCCGCATCGGTTCAGGGTCGGGACCGCCGCCGCTTGCGTCGAACAGACCGAACACCGTAGGCCCGCTTCCGGTCATCAGGACATGCCTTAATCCCATTCGCCGCAAATAGTGTCGTGCTTCCCGTATCTCGGGGTATAAGCTTTCCGACACCGGTTGCAGGTCATTGGCGAGCAGGCTGCCGACATCGACGACCTTGGACATCGAGCCACCCAACATAGCTTGCCTGGGAAACTCTGTCAATACCTTGGAGTATTCCCGAAAAACAGCGGCGGTAGAAACCGAAATACCCGGATTAACCAGCACTAGACCATAATCCGTCGGGCAATCCATCTCGGTTAGTACCCCCCCTACTCCGCGGCCCAAGCGGCATCCGCCCAAAAGAAAGAAAGCGACGTCGGCACCGAGTTCGACGGCGGCTTGGTGCATATCCCTGTCGGCCAACGGCAGTTGAAATAGCTCCCTAAGTCCCTTCAACGCGGCCGCGGCATTCGAGCTGCCCCCGCCCAGCCCGCCGGCCTCCGGGATCCGTTTAATCAGCCTAAATGAGCAAGGCAATCTTGTTCCCATCCGCTTCTCAATCCACCTGAGCGCCTTTACCACCAGATTGTCCGAAGTTTCCAGCCAAGGCATCCCCGGCACCTGAATCCTGCAACCTTCGACGGCCTCAGAGATTATCAAATCATCCCACAGGTCTATGGTCTGAAATATGGTCTCAAGCTCATGGTATCCGTCCGGTCTGCGGCCCAGAACTCGTAATAACAGATTGACCTTGGCCGGACTCCTCACCGTTATGGCTTTCATCAACGCCGCCCCATAGTTCTATTCGGCCTCAGAGATGCCGCCCGGGTCCGACGGCCGGTTCGTTATCCCGCAGGCCGCCGTTATCCCGAGCCGCATAACCACATTCCGCGCTTTTCATAGCACATCCTCCACCGTATTGCCCAGCCGTTACGTAAGTTGATGTAATTCAGGCCTGTTGTGGAGCGGCCACACCCGGCCGCCGTTATGTTGGAGCATCCGTCTTGGGACGGGGAAGTTTGACTTAACTCCAGGGGGCATTAAAATGTTGATGGGGATGCCTCGACCCCTTGACGCGGCTCCGAGGACAACCCTGGCTTGTTGCGTGCGATCGGTCATACTCACATAGGAGGGAAGCTAATGAAGATACAGGTTATTTTTTACAGTATGTACGGCCACATCTATGAGATGGCGGTAGCCGTAGCCGATGGGGCCCGTGAAATCGAAGGGGCCGAAGTGACACTCTACCAGGTGCCCGAACTGGTCCCGGAGGAAGCATTGGAGAGAACCGGGGCCAAGGCCGCACGCGCGGCGTTTGCTCATGTGCCCATAGCCGTTCCCGATCAAATGACGAAAGCCGATGCGATCATATTCGGCACTCCCACCCGCTTCGGCAATATGTGCGCACAGATGCGAAACTTTCTGGATCAAACCGGTGGGTTGTGGGCCGGAGGCGCCTTGGTGGGCAAGGTGGGCGGCGTCTTCACGTCTACCGCTACGCAGCACGGGGGCCAGGAGACTACCATCACCAGCTTTCATACCACGCTGTTGCATCATGGAATGATTATCGTCGGTGTTCCCTATTCGGAGCAGCGGCTACTGAACATGACTGAAATCACAGGAGGATCGCCGTACGGAGCTTCCACGCTTGCAGGCGGCGACGGCTCCCGTCGTCCGTCGGAAAACGAGTTGGCCATAGCCCGTTTTCAGGGGACGCATGTGGCTGAGATAGCTCGCAAACTGGTTCGTTGATCGGCTGGATGAGCGTTCCGCCTATTGTGACGGACCCAGACGGGTTATGCCGATTTGGAGCACGGGAGAAACGGCGAAAGGCCTGTCGCGACCTCTGTAAGGGGGTCACGACAGGCTCGGCGGTTCCATACGTTGTGGTGTGGTCCTTAATTCCCAGGGGCGGTATCAGTTACTCTCTCTGCGAGGGGTTTGGACGGGATAGAAGCTGATTGTGGGGACGGAGCCTTCGTTGATTACTTCGAGTCGGTTCGAGCGGCTGAGTCCGCTCAGGACGTCGATCACCCCCTTAATCGGGCCGGCGGAGGCGGAGTCGCCGTTGCCGTTCACGACCCAGCCGCTGTTACGGTCCTCCTGAACGGGAGTTACTATGCCCGATGCCAACAGATTGGCCGCGAGTTCGCCTTTGATAAAGATTGCGGGATGGGCCCGCTTCTTCTGAGCTGCCTTCAGTTCCTCGACCGTTTTGACAACGATCCCTGTCATGAGATAGCTCCACTAAACAAGATAGAATTATGTCAGTGAAACTAAAATACCACATGGATCGACGTGCGGCAACGACAAAGACGGATGTCGGCCGGGGAAAAGGCCGATCGCTCAAGACTCCATCACCGGTAAGCCCAGTGGGATAACGGATTGACAATGGGGCGTGACCGCCGCCTTTTTGGGGACGTCCTCCACTGGAAGACGAACTGTGATCTTTCACCACGATGGGTGAAGAATGAACCACGAAGACACAAAGGCTCAAAGAAATCCAAGCCTAACACTTCTCACGCCTCAGGGGGCCAGGCGCGGGCTTTCAGCGACAGGGGGACACCATTGACAAATCAATCGGCATTTATGAATGATTTCAAATTCTTCTTCGTGTCTTCGTGCCTTTGTGGTTTGATTTTCCCGGTTCAGCGAGCCGTGCCGCGGTGAACGTTTACGACGAATTCCGTTGCATGTGAAATCAATGGGGAGAACAACAATGTCCTATCACGATGAAACCGAAGAAGTCGGCCGCTTATCGGAAGCCCAGGCAGCGGAGCAGTCAAAGGAAGCAGGCGCGGATTCATCCTCGGCCGACGTTTTGGATGGCGTTGCAAGAGGCGCCGGCGACTTGCTTGAAGTGACGGCGGACATAGGCGGCGCGGTGCTGCATGGGGCCGCGAACTTGGGTGGAACCGTTCTTGACGGTGCGGTGAAAGTGGGCGGGGCCGTTGTCGAGCACGCGGGGGACATGGCGGGAGCCGTTGTGGACGTGGTAGGCACGGTCCTCAGCGGATTGCTGGACGGATGACGGCGTGAGTTCAATAGCCGGGGCGCGAGGCTCGACCTCGATACGCCGGACGCCTCCCGGTCCGGGGTGCTCGGGAAAAACAAAAAAGGCCTCGAGTCGCTGAAGACCCCGAGGCCATCCATTACTAGGTGGTCGTGTATTCGAGAAATTCCGTCCGGCTTTTCCTATGTGACAGCCGCCCCCCCCCGCCGGCCGTTGTTCAGGACCCTTAAAAGTATATGCTTGCCTTCCCGCCTATGGTCCACGTACGACGACCAAAGCTGAAGTCGTATTCGCTGTAGGTCTTCCTGAGATCCGTCGGGTTCAATTGCGTACCCGGACCGCTCCCTGTAACAGGATTGGTATAACCCACGGTGGCGCCGGGAACCTCATGCCTGAATCCTGTGACGGGACAAGAGCCCTGCATGGCCGAAAACTTGGCAAAACCGCCCATCTCCACCATATCCCAGAGACGGCTCGTGGCCTCACAGAAGACCTCGAGGAAATAACCGGCATCGAACGAGTTGGACCACACGGCTTGGGCCTTTCCGGTGGTCGCAGAGTTGGTAGTCACAGAGTCGTTGAACCCCAACGCTCGACCTCTTAGTTGCGCGCTGAAGAACGACTGCCTATAATCCCAGTATCCCAACATCAGAGGAAAACCTATCGCTCCGACTCTAGCCGTTGCGGTGGGAGTCGACGTACCGGCGACGAACCCAATATACGGGGT
>JAZDOF010000774.1:0-4456 GCA_043799015.1 Pseudomonadota bacterium
TATTTCGACTGCGTGACACTTTAATGCGACGGCCCCCTCCCCAGGCCGAACCCGGGTCTTCGGGAGCATCGAAGAGAATGCGGGCCTGGACGGCGCATGCGGGCTGATGCATCGGAGGCTATAGGTATGAAATACAAGAACGAGGATTTGGAATACTTCCAGGGCATTTTACAGAAGCAACTGGATGATCTGGTCCGCGGGGCGGGCAGGACGGTCGAAGAGATGAACATCCCTGATGGAAAGGGATCATTCCCTGACCCGACCGATAGGGCGTCCTTGGAGTCGGATCGTAACTTCGAACTCAGAATCCGAGACCGTGAAAGAAAGTTGATAAGCAAGATACGAAAAACCCTCGAAAAAATTGAGGACGGCACGTTCGGCGTCTGCGAGAGCTGTGGAGAACTGATCGAATTCAAGCGGCTGGAAGCAAGGCCGGTAACGTCCCACTGTATCGAGTGCAAGAAGAGCGAAGAAGAAGAGGAAAAACTGAGGAAGGTGTAATATGTTGCGACTCTTGTCGCATGGATGACGCTATCCGGGCTATTTCGTAGGAGATTGCTTCGTCGATGCCATTCTCTCAACAACATGCATCCCGGGAAGGGCACCGTCCGGGATTGTCTTCCGTCCCCCGGGCGGTTACCGAATGAGCGTCCCTGAAGTCCCCGAACCGGCAGCCCTTGTTATTAGCGTGCTGGCACCGGCCGGAGCGATCTTTAGATCCTGCGTACCGAGACTGGAGGCTGAGTTTGGGAGCCTTCAAGAAGAAATAGGCCCTATGCCGTTCGACTTCACTTCCTATTACGAACAGGAAATGGGGCCGGGAATAAAGAGATGGCTCTGGTTTTTTCCGGAAGGAGTGGACAGAGGAGAGCTTGCAGGCATCAAGCTCTTGACGAATGAAGTGGAACAGAGCTATACGAAGATGGGCCGTCGGAGGTTTAACCTCGATCCGGGCTTGCTGAGCCTGGAGAACTTCATTCTGGCAACAGGAAAGAACCGGGCACACAGGATATATATAGGAAAAGGCATTTTTGCCGATCTCACCCTGGTTTTCCGCAAGGGGACATATCACTCGTTGGAATGGACCTATCCCGACTATGCCTCAGCCGAAATGATCGGGGTTCTCAATCGCTTAAGGGAGTCTTATAAATGCAGGATCCGCCCGATAAAACGAGACCTCGTCCCATAAAGAGCATGACGGGATTCGGCCGAAACAGCCTTGCCGTTGACGGCGTGGAGATCGCCGCCGAACTTAGAGCGGTCAACCACCGATTTCTCGATGTCTCGTTGAAACTGCCACGGACCTATTCCGCGTTTGAGCCGCAATTGCGAAAAGTCGTGGCCGAATACGCCGATAGAGGCAAGATCGACGTTATGGTTACAAGGTACGGGGCCCATGGGACCATCGTCGATGTGGGGGTCGATCACGAGTTGGCGGGACGCTATCACAGTTGCCTTGCCGAGCTCAAGGAGAGCCTGGGGCTTAGCGGAGGGATCACGGTCTCAGACATGCTGAATCTTCCTGATATCGTAACCTCGCGTGAAAAGGAAGAAGCCGTTGAAAAGGAGGCATCAACGGTGGAAGCGTGTTTGAGAGGCGCACTCCGGGCACTGAACGAAATGCGGGACATCGAAGGTGAAGCGACTTGGCGGGATATCGAGACGAGGCTGACCTCGATTAAACAAACGGCCTCTCTCATCCCCCCGTTGGCGGGCACGGTCGTCTCCGCCGCTCGGGAACGTCTTGACAAACGAGTGAGGGAACTTACCGGCGGACTGGACCTAAATGAAGAACGCTTGCTTCAGGAAGTGGCGCTCATTGCGGACCGGTCGGACATCTCGGAGGAACTGAATCGCCTTGGAAGTCACGTAGAACAATTCTTCCGAATCGGCACGGAAGGGTCCCCTCTGGGCCGAAAGCTGGAATTCCTGTTGCAGGAGCTTCATAGGGAGTTGAACACTATGGGTTCAAAGTGCGGCTCCACCGAGATTTCATCTCTGGTTGTGTCGATGAAGGCCGATGTGGAAAAAATACGCGAGCAAATCCAAAACATAGAATAGAGGCATATGAAATAATGGCGAGAGTAACCGTTGAAGATTGCCTGGAAAAAGTTGAGAATCGATTCGCCTTGGCGGTTCTGGCCTCCAAGAGAACCAAACAGTTGAAAAGAGGCGCACCACTGCTGGTGCGTGGTCGTGACAACCGAGAAGTGGTTATGGCGCTGCGTGAGATAGCGGCAGGAAAAGTAAGGGCTCAATCGCCGGCTAAGCGAGACCCTAACCCCAAGGACTGAGAAACGGCAACCGAGAGCTCTGTTGACGAAGAACAAATCATCAGGTCGTACGGAAGCCTTCATATTCGGGACACATCCCGTGTTGGAGACGTTGAAGGCCGGAAAGAGGTCGGTTGAAGCGCTATTCGCATCGCGCGACTATGCCGGGCACGGCGAGCTTGGATCACTGTGCGACGAGCGTCGATTGCAGATCAAGCAGATTTCACCGCCCGATCTGACGTCACTTGTGGGATCGCCTCATCATCAGGGAATCGCGGCCAAAGTCGGGCCGTTCCCCTACGTCGATCTTGATGACGTATTCTCCGACTCATCCGATAAGCCTCTTCCCGTGGTCATCCTGGACGGGGTCCAGGACCCCGTAAACCTTGGTAACGTCCTTCGGGTCGCCGAGTGCCTGGGCGGCTCGTGCGTGGTCATCGGGAAAGACAGGTCCGTGGGAGTCACGCCGGTAGCGGAAAAGGCCTCTGCCGGCGCGGCCGCACATGTGCCGGTGGTCCGCGTCGTGAATCTGGTTCGGACGATAGAGCAGTTGAGGGACTTGGGCTTCTGGATGTACGCCGCGGATGCACAAGCGGCCGATACCTGCTATTCCGCCGATCTAGGACTACGCACGGTTTTTGTGCTCGGCTCCGAAGGCAAGGGCCTCCGTCGGTTGGTCCGTGGGGCCTGCGACTTCAGTATTTCCATCCCACTTTCCGGACGGGTCGCCTCCCTGAATGTGGCACAGACCGCTGCGGTTCTTCTGGCGGAAACCCAACGCCGACGTCTGGGTGGAGGACGGCCGAACCCGGGTCCGTAGCTGTGACCACATGAGACTACGTCTGTTCACTCCTGGATCTTCCTTGTCGGTTTTGCAGGAAGACCTCGATCTTGTCGTTCACTTCCAACCCGGACCGATAGCGGACGTGTATGTCCCCAAGGGGCGGCCCACGCCGGATCGACACTACATCCTAGGGCTTGTTCAGAGTTCGGTTACGGCGATACGTGAGGAAGACGAAGAAATGGTAGTAAGGGTGGAAGCCGGTTCGGCCCGGCTCCTCAACGGGAATGATCAACGAACCTTTTCGGCCGGTCTCATTATGGTACGGTCCGCGGACGGACTGTTCGGAACGGCGGTGTTCGGCGATCGCGCAACCGTCCGCATGTTGTCACGGGAAGCGCTCCGTTACTTCACGGGCACCATTCGACTGGACGTACCGTGATGAGTCCACCGGAGGAAATATCCAAATGTTACGCTTAACGGCAGCACTGTCGTTCGTCATCCTCATGGCTTTGTCCGCCGCGGCAGCGGAACCGAATGTGGCCGGCGATTGGGTCGCGTTCGTCATGGGCACGAAAATAACCATCAAGGTCGATCAACAAGGGTCTCAAATAAGCGGGGTAGCCTATGTCCACCAACGCGGCGACCGCAAGGACACTTACCACTTCAAAGGGAAGATCGAGCACGGGACCATACGCGCGGCCCACCATGAAGGTCATTCGTTCCAAGGCAAGCCCACAAAGGAAGGCGATGTAACCGGCGTACTTACCACCAAGGGCGGGCATCGATTCAAGATACGGGCCGAACGACGACGATGATTTCGCAGATCACTAAGCTTCAGCGCCCTTCTTTCGTAGCCCCCGTCCGCACCCTCTGGTTTATGCTGGCCATGATTCCCGCAGTATTGCTTGCCGTCGTCCTGGTGTTCGTAGTACTCTTGGTTACCTCCCCCCTTTTGCTCCACAGCGTCCTGACGGGGCACATATACGGTAAACCGAGGGCCGGGGGGATGGGGCCGGGTAGTGCCGGCCGGCGGAAGTGAGGTTCTTTGCTCAGCCCAAGGACGTGGAAGCGGGAAAGAACTGCGAACCTCGGAAACGATCTTTTTTCCGGCGACCATCGGCTCACCGGTAACATGGTGTCGCAATGATAGAAACCCGGTACTACCACGTCCACGGCAGTCGATGGGAGGCCCGCTTCTTTCGAAAGGGCGAGTCCTTTCCCGACTGTCAATGCGCTGCCACGCGTCAAGGAGTCTGGGGTAAGCCGGTCCGGCGAGGTTGGGAATCGGCCCGGTTCCTCGCCGACTCGTGGAGAATGGTGGAGTTCGAGCCGGATATTGTCTATCTTTCCAGGTCGGATGGATGAGGGCGGGTCCCGTGGAATTGGATCGCAGTAACGC